>JAFZUB010000078.1 GCA_017618515.1 Bacteroidaceae bacterium | reverse complement strand
TGATGGATGCGATTGGAATAATACTGCGCCACCTCCATCGGCTCCAACTGCTCGAGACGTGCCTTCTTGGCTATCTTGTCCTCGCCCTCGTCAGCATCGTGCTCCAGATGGCCCACGTCAGTGATGTTGCGTACATAGCGCACCTTGTAGCCGAGGTGGAGGAGATAGCGATAGAGAAGGTCGAAGGTGATGGCAGGACGGGCGTGCCCCAGATGGGCGTCGCCATAGACGGTGGGACCGCAGACATACATTCCTACGCGACCTTCGTTGATAGGACGAAACAATTCCTTGTTACGCGAAAGAGTATTGTATATAAGTAGAGGTTGCATAAAGAATAGTGAATAGAGAAAAGATAATAGAGAATAGTGAGTTGAACTTCTTATTCAATGATATGGACATCACGCTGCGGGAACGGAATGGAAATGCCATTTTTGTTGAGAGCGTTGTAGATGGCTTCCTTGATGCGGGCCAAGACGAAGAACTTCTCCTCTACCAATACCCAGCAAGTGAAGAAGAGATTGACACTGCTATCGCCGAAGCTATCGAAATAGACATCTATTTCGCGCTTCCCGCTTATCAGTTCGCGTCCATCATTGGCTTTGCCTTTCAGAGTCTTCACTTCCTTGACGAGCACCTCACGCACCTTATCGACATCTGTGCCATACGCCACTCCCACGGGAATCCTTACGAACTCGTAGCCGTGGCTCTTGGTAAGATTCTTGAAGTTCTTGCTGAACAGCGCACTGTTGAGGAAGGCGATAATGGAACCGTCGAACGTGGCTATCTGCGTGCTCTGATAGGTGATGCTCTCCACCTTGCCGCGCACTCCGTCGCACTCGATGTAATCACCCACGCGGATGCGGCCTGTCATAAGCGAGATACCGTAGAAGAAGTTCTCCAGCAAATCCTTCATCGCGAAACCGACACCAGTAGCCAAACCTGCGGAGATAATGCTTATCGCGCCGCCCGGGATATGGAGCATCAGCATACAGATGATAAAGTAGGCGCCCCATACCAAGATGGAAATGATATTGTTGGCTAGAGTGATGTTGGGCCGCGCTCCAGCAATGTTGCCTTGGCGACCAACACGGTATTTCTTAAATAGGGCCTTAAGCAGATAGCTTATATAGCGGAAGATAAACCACAGACTGCATGCCAGCACTATCTTCTGTATGCTGAGATACAGCACATCAGGAATCTTGATGAAGTCGACAAGGAAGAATCCTACAACCGCATGAGAGAGATTGAACACATCGGCTGCCCACCAAATGCTCCACATCACACTCATCACACCCAGCACCGGCACCAGAGCCATATAGACAAAGTCAAAGAACCATGTCTTGTTGATATATGCGCCCTGATTGTTTTTGAGCTTCTCCACCGCCTTGTCCACATCGGCAGGCAGGCCCTTTATCTTCTTCACGAGGTAACGAGCCTCATAGCGTTCCAGCAGATGGAAGAGGCAGGTGATGGTCTGTATGCAGGTCAGCTGGAATACCCACCATATAAGTATCTGCACCGCCATCAAGGTGTAGCCTATCCACGAAGCGCATGTTGCCACCAGCATTATCAGTAGCGAAATCCAGGTGTAGAACATGTCGGAGCGCGGCAGAATCTTGTTGCGGCGGCGTATCATCAGCCACTGCCATACAGTGAAGACGAGCAGCAGCGGCGGGAATATCAGATTAACCAGATTGTTGGGGATGAAGATTACGCGGAACACGATAATCACAAAGCCCAAAAGCATTATAGGTGTGTAGCAACGGAATCCGCTATTTGTCTGGTCACCCTTCAGGCGGATGAGCAATGACAGCAGGATGACGCCCACCAGCCATGCGTATTCTATCAGCAGGCCGCTGGCCATCAGCATGAAATTGTTATGCCCCATCGACAGCCTTACCACTGATATCACGAGAGCAAAGATTATGATAGCCCCCATCAGTCCGATGCATACCCGCTTCTTCATAAACTCGGGTGTGCGGAACCGCTTCGGCACGAGCCACTTCATGATGACGCTGCTCAGCGCTGCCGCCACGATAAGGTAGAACAAGAGGAACACCGCGAACAAGAATACACCCGGTCCTCTCCACTGCGAATTGACCTTGATGCGTACGCCGTCCTTGGTGTTGATTGACTCTACGCGGTATTTCTCCTCTGTATCACTCTTGGCCTCATCGATGGAACGGCCGATGCGTTTCAGCACAGAGAAATAGCTCTGTCCGCCATTGATAAAGATATTGTTTTGTATCTCCTGATAGCGTTCCTGCGCATAGTCGTGCACCTTCTTGAGCTTCCTGCCCATCTCGGCATAGTGCGCCTGGTCGGAGGCAACCGTGGCGCGAGTCTCGCGCGCATTGTTGAGCATCTTGGTGACGAGCTTCACACATACGTCGCGATACTTCTGTGTCGTCTCGTTCATAGCCAGCGGCGAGAGTCCTGTCAGTGCCTCCAGCAGACTCTTGTAGCGTACTATCTCGGAGTCCATCATTCCCAATATCTTGCTATAGGGAACCTTTTGGCGCTTATACTCGTTGTATTGCTCTGTCGCCTCGTGGCATGCGTAGGTAAGGTCGAAGGTATAGTCTGCTTTCTGCGAATAGAGCATCAGCGCAATCTGATCACTGCGCTGCATAGCCTCCACCATAGCCTGATGCTGTGCCTCGGCTCTGTTATGAAAACGCTCCAGCAGCTCTTTCTGTTCACGGAAAGCATTCTCCAGCTCGGCCCTCAACACAGAGATAGTCTGATTGAGGTCGCGCTCCTTCAGCACCGCACCTGCCGGCAGCACCGCCAGCAGAAGAGCCGCTATTATTGTCAGGATTTTATTCATTCGTCTTCCTCTTCTTCATCATCCTTGATAGGATTGATAATCTCGTGGAGCAGCACCTTCTTCATGGCCTGCACCAGCACATCGGCCATCATCTGATAACCGAGGTCGTTGGGATGGAGAGCCGTATCGATAGAGAGCTTGGCCAGATTCTTCTGGCTGCCGCACAGGCTGAAGAAGTCAGCCACGGGCAGACTCTCGTAGGAGGCTATCTCACGGATAAGGTCAGCATAGTCCTTCAGGTAGATGCCGTTGAGAGGATCATCACACTTGGCGGGCAGGTAGGTGCCAAAACCGTAGCCCTTACGCGGAGTGCACAGCACAATCATAGCCTTGGGATTTGCCTTATAGATAGCATCGATGAGACGGCGGTAGTTGGCGGCGAAGGTTCCGTTTTGGGTATTGTTCTTATAGTCGTCGATAGTGCCCACGGGAGTGGAGTGACCCCAGTCGTTGATACCGTGCTCGATGGTGTAGTAGTCGGCGTGGCCCACCTGGCTGATGGCGCTCTCCAGTACACCGCCGTTGACACCCTTGTTGGTGAAACGCTTGAAGGGCAGCACCTCCCTCACGCGGGTCTGGTAACCCTTGGTGAAGGCTGACGACACATTGTCGTTGTACCATGTGATGCTCGTGCCGAGGCTCATCCAGTGAGCGTCGATGTGAGCCGTGCTGTCCTCGGGCACCACAATCACGTCGTCGATGCCCAGTTCCCTGAGAGTCTCTTCGGGCACGGGAGTAAGGCTCCAATGGTTGTAGCCGCGCAAGTTCTCTGCCACGGCATCCACCGTCTGACTCCAGTTGAATATCTTGCCCGTCTCATTGAGAGCAGTGGCGTTGTAGAGGCAGCGGCTGGTGAGGCGGTCCACATCGTCGGCCACAAAGAACTCACCTTCCTCCTCCATCTGGGTGAAGAGCTGGGTGTTCTCGGCCTCCTCGGTGCAGGTGATATCCTCGGAGTACCAGTTAGAGCCATTGCCGGTGCCTATATAGTAACCGGTAGCGGCGTTCTGGCAGAACCATCCGTCGCCATAGGGAGTCAGCTTATAGATAAACTCCTTCTGCCCCTCAGCAAACTTCTTATACTTCATGAGACCTGCGGAGGTGTCGGTGTACATGGCTGCGGGCACACCAAACTTCTCGATATACTTATCATGGCAGTTGGTCATATAGTAGAAACCTGCCCTCATGGGAGTGAAACCCTTGGCCCTGACATCGTCGTAGGCCTTCTGCAATGCCTGGCAGAGCGAGTCGCGGTTGATCTTCGTGTTGCGTATATTCTTCTTCGCATACTCGTAGGTAGCGTTGAACTGAGCCGCCAGTTTAGCATCGTAGTAGCCAGGAGCATCGATGCCCTTGGGGGTGAATGACGCCATCTCCCTTACCTTATCGAGCAACTCGTCGGCGCGAAGAACGTTGAACATCGAACATTGAACACTGATGATTAGCAGAGCAATGAAAAACTTTTTCATAAATGGTATTTTCTATTTAACGATTTACTATTTACGATTCCTTTTACAATCTCACTATTTCTTTCCGAAGATTTCGGCCATCTTGGCACCTATGGCTTTATCGCGCAGTCCGCGAGCAACGATAGTGCCGTCGGGGCCAAAGAGGATTATCTCGGGAATACCGCTGATGCCGTAAACATCAGTGGCTATCTTCTGCGAGTTGATGATTTGCGGGTAGGGAATCTTCTCTTCGTCGATGGCTTTAAGCGTTGCCTCGGGCTTGTCCCATGCTGCGATGCCGAGCACCACAAGGCCAGAGTCCTTGTAGGTGTTGTAGGCAGCAATGATGTTGGGCAGCTCTGCACGGCAGGGCGCACACCATGAAGCCCAGAAGTCAGCAAGCACATACTTGCCCTTACCGACATAGTCGGACAGGCGAGTGGTCTTGCCCTCATACTCTACCGCGAAGTCCACAAACTTGCAGCCCACATCAGTCTTGGCACGGGCTTCCATGTTAGTCTTGGTACGCGTGAGGTGATCCATAAGGAAAGTGTTGGCATGGTTACGCTCACTGAGCCCTGCCTCCAGTTTGTTGCAGAAGTCAATCCACACGGCAGGCTTCAGCACATAGCTGCCATCCTGTATCAACAAATACAGACCATACACATCGCTGGTGTGGCGACTGAGATGCTGCTGACACAGCTCGCCCATCTCAGCGTAGAGTTTGTCGGTCTGACCATCCTTATATTTCTCTACTATTTCTTTCTCGGCCTTATTGTAGCTGCTCAGCTCTTCGCAGATGGCGGTGCCACTGGTCTGCAGCATGCCCTTCTCCGAGCCATCTATGTGAGTAGTGCCTTCGGTGAGGAAAAGATATGCCAACGACACACCTCTGTCGTCTTCAGCGGCGCCATCCTTAGTGCCCTGCATAATGCACTGCACCATCTCGGGAATTTCTCCCTCGATGGGTACCAATTCGCCATTGACCACTCTGACGGAGTCAATCACTTGCTCGCCTACGACATCATGAATGGTTAACTGTCCAGTGAAGTCTGGAATACCGATATTCCCTTCCAAACGGAAGTGGAGCTGCGCCTGTCCAACGATAGTAGAGAGGACAAACGCTATAAATAACAATTTTCTCTGCATTTTCATATCATTATATTTTTTATTGTTCGAGAGAGAAGAGAGGATCCCATGCGGGCAGCATAGTAGGCTTCTGCTTGGAGAGTTCAGCCAATTTCTCAGGCACATACTGCTTCTCCACAACGAGGCGGAAGAGGTACTCGTCGAGCCAGCGGTCGCTCATCACGATGTAGCCATTATAGCCAGATGAAGTTCCCCATGAGTTCTCTACCATCCACTTGATGGGCTTGTCGTTGGCGTCGAGGTCAACGGCCATAAGGCTCATGGCGTGGGTGGAGGAAGAGGCAAAAGAGCTGATGCGCTCAGCCTTATTCATCGGGAAGTCCACTCCGAAGATGTCCCCGTAGTTATAGATATCGGGATCGGAGTAGCCACGCTTGGAGTCGTTGCACTTGCCCACGTCGCACGACATGTAGAGCATGGTGCTATCCTTGATGCTGGCGATGGCCATCTGCTTGATGTCCTCCATCGGCACATTGAGGAACACCCAGTTGGTGCCGTCATAGGTGTGGCGGTCGAGGTCTATCTCGTAGGTCTTATACATCTCGCGAGAGGGGTCGTTCATAAACATAAGGTAGCTGCCCTTGAGGTCCTTGCCCACATACTCCTGATAGAAAGAGAGCGGCGTGTATTCCTTGGTGGAGATAGCCTTGTTGTCCTTGTCGCGGAGAGTGTAGGTGAACTGCTGAGGCGGCTGGCCGAAGCTGCGCACGAGCATCTTATAGATGACAGTGAGCATCTCCTTCTTCTTAGCCAGCAGCTGCTTCTCATTCTTGCCCTCGGCGGCGAGTTTGCGGAGAGTGAGTCCGTATTCGCGTAGCTTAGTTTTGATGAGCGAGGAATAGGTGCTGGTGTAGTTGGCAGAGTAAGTCTCGGGCATCACCTCGGCGGGAACGACACCATATTTCGTTATTATATCTATGGCTCCGCAGAAGGTGCCACCATCGCTCATAGGATTGTGGAAGAGCCACTCCACGGTGCGGTCGTCCATTGGCTTGCGGGCATTGTCGATGATAGCCTGAAGGAAGAGGTTAGACTTCTCGAGCTGGTCATAGAAGAAACAGTAGCTCTGTGAGAAGGTGAAACTGCCCAGGTTGTTCTTGGCAATCATCGGGGCGCGCAGCACGTTGAGAGCCGAGAAAAGCCAGCAGCGTCCGCTACCCTTCTGGTTGGTGATACCCTTGGAGTTAACCTTATGAGAGAAGTTGGTGTCAAACTGCACATTGCTCTCTGTGTTGAGAGCCAGTATCTTGGGGTCGTTGGCTGCCACGGCATTGTCGAGAGCCTTGTCGGCTCCCACCGACTTATAGCTATCGCGGAGTGCCTGCAGCATATCATTCGTTATCTCCTTCTGAGCGCTGACGGTAGCGCAGAGAATAGCGAAAAGACAAAAGAGAACAGATTTTTTTGAGAGTTTCATAACGATAAAGTCTAGAGTCAAGAGTTATTTCACATATTCTGCCCAGTCGGTGAGACGCATATCGCCCTTGCGGAGGAAGGTGTCGTGCATAGCGAAGGCTGCGCTGAGGCAGTGGTGGGTGTGACCGCCGTAGGGCTCTGCATAGCGGAGGTAGTCGTTGAGCATGGGGCGGTAGTCGGGATGAGCCACCTTGATAAGCTCCTTGGCCTTATCCATAGCGCACTTGCCACGCAAGTCGGCAACGCCATACTCTGTGATGACGGCATTTACGAAGTGGCTGGTGTGGTCGATATGGCTGGCGAAAGGCACGATGCTAGAGATAGCGCCACCCTTGGTAGTACTGCCGCAGGTAAAGATGGACAGGTAGGAGTTGCAGGTAAAGTCAGCGGAGCCGCCAATACCATTCATCATCTTGGTGCCGCATATCTTGGTGGAGTTAACGTGGCCGTAGATATCCACCTCGATGGCAGTGTTGAGTGAGCATACACCGAGGCGTGCGATAACCTCGGGATTGTTGGATATCTCGCTGGGACGAAGCACGAGCTTGTCGCGGTAGAAGTCCATGTCGTCATATATACCCTTCATACACTCGTTGGTGACGGTGAGCGAACAAGCCGATGCGCTGAGCACACGACCCTGCTTCATGAGTGCCACGGGAGCATCCTGCAGCACCTCGGTGTAGATATTAAAGTTGGGCACCTCAGGGCACTGGCCGAGAGCACCAAGCACAGCATTGGCACCTGAGCCCACACCGCTCTGCAGATTGAGGAAGGTGGGCGGAATAAGCCCGCGCTTCATATTATCGAGCAGGAAGTCGGCTACGTTTTGTCCTATCTGAGTGGTAATGGGGTCTGCATCCTTGAAGGAGCGGGCCTCGTCGGGAATATTGCACTCCACCACTCCCACGATGCGGTCAGCATCCACCTCAACATAAGGCTTACCGATGCGGTCGCTGGCCTTGGTGATGTT
>JAFZUB010000077.1 GCA_017618515.1 Bacteroidaceae bacterium | reverse complement strand
GGTCTCGCCGCCCGTGATGCCCTGGCACTCCCAGAGGCCGAGGATGGCGGCGGAGTAGTCGGCGGTGACTCTTACGAAACGCTGGATAATCTCTCCATCCACCTCCACTTCTCCGTCAAGTGGAGTAATCATACCACCTGGGGCATCACGGACGACTTCACATGTGAACTCAGACTCCGAAATGGATTTGATTATATATTTTACGGTATTTGTTGTGCCGTTAGGCCCTTCTGATGTTAGTATCACCGTATTTCCATCAATCATTACATCACACTCTTGATAATCATCCCATCCGCCAGCACCAGGCATGGGCTCGGATGCGCCCTCAGGGGCTCCCTGTCCTTCAGGTGTGTCCTGTGGATTAGGTGCTTGAGGACCGCCATTCATATCGCCACGCGATCTACTTGCATAGGCCTTGGTGGACGACAGAAAGGTTATGACCTCCTTATTATTAGTCAGCGCAGGCTGACCATCAAAGTCAGTTGCCATTACCCACTTCCCGATAATCTTCTCGCTGAGATTGAGGTCTGGCGTTGCGGGGTTGTCGTCGTTGCCCGAACATGATGTGAACACACTTGCGCCGCAAATCAGGGCTGCGGCTATCGCCCATTGAAAAGCTCTGTTCATAATCATATTTTTTAGTGTCGTTAGTAATACTCTAAAACGCTAGATTGTTTATCAAATACTTTCGGTTGCAAAGATACGCAATAAAGATCACATCCCCTCAATAAACGATGCACGCATTTGGGTCACATTCCAAATGCGTGCGTTAAAAAAAACAAATCGCACAAAGTGCCAAAGCACTATTTATACCAGTCGTTCACAATCTGGCTCAGCTTCTCGATATTGTAGAAGTCGGGATAGTCGCTGATGGGTACATGGGGCGTCACGCCCTTGTCGATATCCTCACGGGCAGCATTGAGAAGGCGTGCGCGGTGGCTGGAGATGCGGTAGTTGTAGCCGTCGGCGGTAGACATATCCTGAACGCAGCAGGAGCCTCCGCCTGAGGTCTCGCCGATGAGCAGCACGCCTTGGTCCTTGAGCAATGAGGGCAGCAGATTGCCGCACGAGAAACTGACGCGGCTCTCAAGAAGGGCAAAGTTCAGGTGGTACTTCACGTCTTTGTCGGCAGCATCGAACTTGCCGTCGAAGTTGCGGTCTATATCGTAATAGTCGGTGTATTGACGCCCCATCAGCGGATTCTCGGCCAAGAAGTAGTTTTCGCCAGTGATAAGCGAGGTGATGGCCACTACGATGTCGATAGAGCCGCCGGTGTTCGTCGAGATGTCGATGATGAAGTTCTCGACCTCAGGGTCGGCCTCGGCCTTATTGAGCGCATCGAGCAGGATGACGAAGGGGTCGCCGGGACTGTTGTCGATGGTGGGCTTGGGCCCTGTGCCGGCATAGTAGGCCTTCCACATGTCGATATCGGACAACATGAACGAGTTGAACACGCAGAGGGCCGTGTTGCCATGCTTGACGTAGTTGATGCCGTCGCCATAGCTCGCTTGGCGAAGTTGAGTGAGATCTGCCCACTTGTCACAGAATGCGTTCCATTCATCCACTGCACTCTGGTAGTCGGATGAGACGCTATTAAACTTCTCGTACACATCACTTACCACGGGGTAGAAACTCGCCAGGAAGGCACCGTCGGAGACGCCTCCGCCCTCTGGGAACAGGGAGTGGCCGCCGTCAAAGAGGAATGCCCAGATGAGGGCCAGCCCCGACAAGTACTCATTGGTGTTGGTAGAGCGGAGCAGCGTGCGCACCATCTCTCCCGCCTCTCCCAGATCCTGCAAGGCCTGGTCGAAACCAACGTTGCGCATGGCATTCCCGAATGTCGAACGACTTGGATAGCCGTAGTAGTGCTCCAGGCTGAAGCAGAGGTTG
Source organism: Bacteroidaceae bacterium (assembly GCA_017618515.1). The sequence goes on along the minus strand of JAFZUB010000077.1, from coordinate 641 downwards.
CGGTAGTTGAACTCCGCCATGTCTGCGGGTCGCGTCTCTTTGGCCAGGGGCGTATAGAAGTCGGGCTCCAGTGTGGCGATACTGCTGTGGTAGGCATCGAGCACTGTCACGATCTTTTCGCCGTTGTAGGCCACATGTCGCATAGAGGCATCGTCGTAGCAGTCGTTGATGGTGGCCAGAGGGAAAAATACTGAGCTGCCGTCGCCGCGCAGGTCGATGCCATATTTGCTATAGTCGAGGGTGACGCTGGCCGTTGCTGGCTTGTAGTCGATGCTGGCCCAGCGCACGAAGGGCGATTCGTCGTACGCCGTATTGGGCATACCCTTCTGCGACAGGTCCATCATGTTGGTGAAGGCCTCGATGTCGGGCGAGGTGAGCGTTTCGGCCCTTGTGTCGACGGTGGCCGTGCCGTGGTCGTTGGCCAGGGCATACAGTCCTGTGCCCGTCATCGTCACGGTGAAGCTTGAGCCCGGCAGCATCAGGCGGTGATAGTCGGCCACGGAGATATAGGGCACGTTGGGCATGTCTTCGTAGAAACGCAGTTGTACGGTACCTCCATCTGTGCCTCCGCGGTTTACTGCTACTGTCCTGGTCTGATAGGCTATCAGGTCGCTAGGATCGGGCTGACCACCCTTTGGCTC
>JAFZUB010000076.1 GCA_017618515.1 Bacteroidaceae bacterium | reverse complement strand
TCAGTGGATTGCAGAGAAAGTGGATGACGACCACTGGGCGTTAAAAAATGTAGTTAAGGAGCAATACCTGGGCGTAAAGAACAGTTACGATGACGACGTTCTTTTCTCCACTACGCCAATAGGTTACAAACTCACAGACCTCGATGACGGAGAAGGCCGCTTTTTCATGACAAGTAGCGAGAACACTCACTCGCCCCATGTGCAGGGTTACCTACGTAGTGACCGCCCCAACAATAGTCTCGCCAAGCAGAATGTGGGCGACGACGACTACAAGGATGACGTGGCCACAAATGGCTATCCTGGTCGTTGGCAGATTTATGCTGTGGAAGATACGCCACCTACGCCTGTCGAACAGTGGATTACAGATGTAAGTCAGATAAAGGAGGGCGAAGAATACTTCCTCGTCAGCGACCGCACCGTTTTCCGTAGCAACACCACTGGCGAACCGAAGGCAATGTCAACACTGCAGAGCAGCTACACAGTCAGCTGGGGCGAAAACTATGTATATTGGGGTGATCTCGACAAGGAGTCTGATGGCTTCATCTGGACAGCAGAAAAGGCTGGCGATGAAGGACAGTGGGCGTTCCTCAATAAGGAAAACGGCAAATATCTTGGCAATATGAACAGCGGCGAAGCCGATGTTATATTCTCCAGCGATCCTGTGGGCTACACACTCACTGACCTCAGTGAGGGCGAAGGCCGCTTCTTTATGACCAACAGCGAGTCGCAGTACTCCATTCACGTCCAGGGTTACCTGCGCAATGATCGTCCCAACAACAGCGTAGCCAAGCAGAGAGTAGGCGATGACGATTACCCCGGCGATGGCGAGACCAATGGCTATCCTGGCCGCTGGAAACTGCTCATGGTTAAAAATGATGCACCTGAGCCCGTTGCCTATAAAATCAAGCCAGGCTATTATAATGTGGTGCTCACCACCTCTGCCTCTGATAAAAAACGCGCTTGGATGCAGAAGCAAATCGACGAGTCTTCTGTAACCGCAAAGGCTGATCTGACCTACGCAGGACTGACACCTGACCCACGCATGGTATTCAAGATTGATCCCGTCGAGGGTGAGGACGGCAAATACAGCATCAAAAACTACGTGAGCAACAAATATGTAGGCGAAGCCGTGGATGGTCTGATGGTTATGTCAGACACGCTCGTAGCTCAAGAGGTAGAACTTGTTGCGGGCACGCGCAATACCTTATTTATATATAATGAGACGACAGGCGAAAGTCGCATGTACGCCGCCGAGAGTGGCCATGTGGCAGCCGACGACAACTGGAATGCGCCTGACAGCACCGCAGCAATGTGGAAGCTGCAGAGTGTGAACGAGGCTGACCTGAACGCCATTCCTCAGGAAAAGATGGAACTGATAGACATGCTTGTTTCTAACAACAATCCCAACTTCGCCGATTACAGCGAGCTGAGCGATGAGCAGAAAGAGACTCTGAAGAAAATATGGAACAAGGCTGACACTGATGTACAGAACGGCACTTACGAGATTATCTATCGTCAAGACATCGCTAATCTGGACGCAGCACTCAGGGGCGCATATCAGGAGCCAGTGTACAACAAATATCAGCAAGACACTCTGCGTGTGCTGAGCTACAACGTGCAGCACTGCGCCAAGGGATTGCAAAAGGTTGCAGACGCCATACTGGCTCAGCGTGCTGACGTGGTGGCCCTGCAGGAACTGGATAGCGCATGGTCGCGCTCCAACTATAAGTATCAAGTCAAGGAACTGTCTGACCTTACAGGTATGTACGGCATCTTTTGCAGTGCACTTGAAGGCTACGGCATTGGCATCCTTAGCAAGCAGATACCGTTATCTATAAAGGTGGTGGCCCTCACCTCCGACTTTGAGCCGCGCCGTATGCTGGTGGCAGAGTACGACAACTATGTATTCGCCAGCCTGCACGTTGGCCTCTCCGCCAACGCACGCCGTGGCACAGGCCCCATCATCAAGGCGGAAGCCGAAAACTGGGTAGAGTTGGGCAAGCCACTCATCATAGCGGGTGACTTCAACGACGACGGCACTGATAGCGAGATGGAAGGCGCACGCGGTGTGCTGACCAAGTACCTGCAAGATAACGGCTTCACCTACCACTCCGACCTCACCACTCCCACATGGAGCGCTGGCACCTACATTATCGACAATATTATCAGCTATGATCCAATCGGCGGTGTAGAAAAGATTAGCTATGAGGTGGTGAACGACAAGACAACCTCCGACCACATGCCTATCTTGGCCGACTTGCTCGTGGGCTTTGAAGACCCTGATGCAGTAGGAGGTATCACCGATGGCACTAACACGGCTACTTGCGGCAAAGTCTATAGTGTCAACGGCACAGTAGTTTCTAACTCTGCCGATGGCATTACCCAGCTTCCTGGTGGCATCTATATTTATGATGGCAAGAAACTGAAGAAATAGATATTCTCTAATAAAAAGCACGCGCTTGGCAGAGAACCAGGCGCGTGTTTTTGTGTTGATTATTTATAAACAACTATTTGATAATGTCTGTACCCATATAAGGCTGCAGGGCGGCAGGAATGCGGATGCCGTCGGGTGTTTGGTTGTTCTCTAGCAGAGCAGCGACTATGCGAGGCAAGGCGAGAGCGGAGCCGTTGAGGGTGTGGCATAGAGTAATCTTCTTGCCATCCTTGCGATAGCGGCAGTGGAGGCGATTGGCCTGATAAGTGTCGAAATTGGAAACAGAGCTGACCTCGAGCCAACGCTGCTGAGCCTCAGAATAAACTTCAAAGTCGTAGCAGATAGCAGCAGTGAAACTCATGTCGCCACCACAGAGGCGGAGAATGCGGTAAGGCAACTCCAGCTTAACGAGCAGCCCCTCTAC
>JAFZUB010000075.1 GCA_017618515.1 Bacteroidaceae bacterium | reverse complement strand
GGCCATGAGCGCAAAGGCTGCAATGGCAATCATCAGTAACTTTTTCATTGTTGCAGTGTTTAAAGTTATTATATAGGTTATAGTTTGAGAGCACTTTGTGCGGCAAAGGTGTAACCTTCGCGAAAACTATGTCAGTGGTCACGCAAAGCGCGGGCTGACAAATTTATGGTTTGAGAGCACTTTGTGCGGCAAAGTTAATAAAATCTCCCTATTCCTTACTCCTTACTCCTAAAAAAATATTACTTTTGCAGTATGGATATAGCTTTGCTTGCTTCCGGAGGCGTGGACAGCGCCGTGGCTACTCATCTGCTCTGCGAGAGGGGTGAGAAGCCTACCTTATTTTATATTATAATAGGTGCGCAGGAAGAGAGTGAGTTTTCGTGCACCATGGAGGAGGATCTGGAGATGGTCAATCTCCTGGCACGGCAATACGGGTTGCATGTCGAGACGGTGGACCTCCACCGCGACTATTGGGACAAGGTTGTGAGCTATCTCATCGACCGCGTGAAAAGCGGTCTTACCCCCAATCCTGATGTGATGTGCAACAGCCTTATTAAGTTTGGCAGTTTCTATGACAAGGTGGGCAAAGACTACGATCGCATCGTCACTGGTCATTATGCTTCTACCGTGGTGGAGGATGGAGTGAAATATCTTGCCACATCACCCGACCCCGTGAAGGACCAGACGGACTTTTTATGTCAGATCACTGTTGAGCAACTCAATCGTCTTGAGTTTCCTATCGGCCTGCTGCGCAAGGAAGAGGTGCGTGCCATTGCCGAGCGCAACAATCTGGCCCCGGCTCACCGTAAGGATAGCCAAGGTATCTGTTTCCTTGGCAACACCACTTACAATGCGCTCCTTCGCCGCTACCTTGGCGACAAAGAAGGCGACATAGTGGAGTGGGAGAGTGGTCGTGTGCTTGGCAAGCACCAGGGCTATTGGTATTACACTCTTGGCCAACGTAAGGGCTTGCGCCTCGGTGGCGGTCCGTGGTTCGTGGTTAAGAAGGATGTGCAGACCAACACGGTGTTTGTCTCTCTCGACATAGATAATCCCAACCAACTCTGCAACGCCAGCGAGTTTGCGCTTCATGGCTGGCACGAGTTGGCTCCCGTAAGCGAGGCTTCCCTTCCTGTATTCTTTAAGATACGCCACTCGCCAGAGTTTGAGGAGGGCTTGTTCTGCTACTCGCAACAACAGGGGCATTATGTTGTAAAAAGCAATCGCACACTTAAGGGAGTGGCTCCCGGGCAGTTCGCTGTCATCTATGTGCCATATAAGGATGGCCGCAAGATTTGTATCGGTAGTGGGGAGATAATGTAATTCCTCTTTTTTCGCGTTATATTCACAAAAAATGCGCATAAAAGTATAAAAATATGCTTTTTTGTGCATTTTCTTTATGAATTATTACCTTTGTATTGGAATTTTTGAATATCTTTGCAAAAATCTTAAAATTCTAATTATTTTTATTATGGCAGCAAAGAAAGTAAGACTGGAGAAACTCCGTACGCTTTTGCAAGAGAATTGCTTTGAGAGTCAGGATGAGATGCTCCGCGCTTTGGCAGATGCAGGTGTTTCTGTGGCTCAGCCCACATTGTCGCGCGACCTCCGCACACTGAAAGTCTCAAAGATGTTTACAGAGAGTGGCAATTATGCATATCTGTTGCCACCAGAGAACAAGAATGATCCCCATCGCCCTGTGATGCCTCACACCTATGGCTTCCTCTCAGTGGACTTCTCTGGCAATATAGCAGTGATAAAGACTGTTAGCGGCTACGCTATGAGTTTGTCGGCAGAGTTGGATCGTCTCAATTCCAAGGATGTGGTTGGCACAGTTGCCGGCGACGACACCATCTTCGCCGTTTTGCGCGAGGGAACATCCAGAAATGTAGTTCATAATATGCTCAAGGCTATCATACCTCATTATGGAGAGTAAGGAAGAGTATACAATGCAGAAAGACGACCTGGAATTCCATGACGGAATTAGTGTGCTGGTGGCCGATGCTTCGCATGAGAAGTATGTTGACATCATCCTGCAGACTATAGCCGAAGCCGCCAAGGATCGCGGTACAGGTATCGCCAAGCGAACGCATGACTATCTGGCTACGAAGATGCGAGAGGCAAAGGCGGTGATAGCTCTTGCAGGAGACCGCTTCGCTGGGTTTAGTTATATCGAGACATGGGGCAACAAGCAGTATGTTACCACGTCAGGGCTCATCGTGCATCCTGACTTCCGCCACCTGGGCATCGCCAAGCGTATCAAGGATATGACCTTCACGCTGGCACGCATCCGCTGGCCTCACGCTAAGATATTCTCGCTTACCAGCGGCAAGGCAGTGATGAAGATGAATACGGCGTTGGGATACCAGCCTGTTACCTTCGACGACCTTACCGACGACGAGGCTTTCTGGCGCGGATGTGAGGGGTGCGTCAACTATCCTGTCTTGAAGGAGCGTAACCGCAAGTTCTGTATCTGTACGGCCATGCTCTTCGACCCCGAGGAACACCTCCCCGCTAGGATACCTCAAGAAGTGCTCGACCGCATAAAGCAGCTTGACGGAAAGGTGGGGAAAGAAGAATGAATAATAAACACTAAATACTAATAATATAATGACGAAGGTCTCCAAGAAAGTAGTGGTCGCTTTTAGCGGCGGATTGGATACCAGCTACACAGTGATGTATCTGGCAAAGGAGAAAGGCTACGAGGTATATGCTGCGTGTGCCAACACAGGTGGTTTCAGTGCCGAGCAGCTGAAGGCCAACGAAGAGAATGCCTATAAACTGGGTGCCACCAAGTATGTGACACTCGATGTTACACAGGAGAACAACGATAAGACGCTTAAATACATGGTGTTCGGCAATGAGCTGCGCAACAACTGCTATCCCATCTCGGTCAGTTCGGAGCGTATCTTCCAGGCCCTGGCTATCGCCCGTTATGCCAACGAGATTGGTGCCGATGCCATCGCTCATGGCAGCACCGGTGCCGGCAATGACCAGATACGCTTCGACATGACATTCCTTGTCAAGGCACCTGGAGTGGAGATTATCACCCTCACTCGCGACAATAACCTCAGTCGCCAGGAGGAGGTGGACTATCTCAATAGCCACGGTTTCAACGCAGATTTTGCCAAGTTGAAATACTCCTATAATGTGGGTATCTGGGGCACCAGCATCTGCGGCGGAGAGATACTCGACAGCACTCAGGGACTGCCCGAGAGTGCCTACCTCAAGCACCCCGCCAAGGATGGCTCGGAGATACTCTCTCTAGGTTTTGAGAAAGGTGAATTAGTTAGCGTTAACGGACAGAAATACAGCGATAAAATCAAAGCGATTCAAGCAGTGGAAGAGATAGGCGCTGCCTATGCTATTGGTCGCGACTGCCATGTCGGTGACACCATCATCGGCATCAAGGGTCGCGTCGGCTTTGAGGCTGCTGCCCCCATGCTGATAATCGGTGCTCATCGTTTCCTTGAGAAGTATACCCTGAGCAAATGGCAACAATACTGGAAGGATCAGGTAAGCAACTGGTACGGCATGTTCCTCCACGAGAGTCAGTACCTCGAGCCTGTTATGCCCGACATCGAGGCCATGCTGCAGAGCAGCCAGCGCAATGTTAACGGCACCGTCACTCTGGAGCTCCGTCCTTACAGCTTCCAGACCGTTGGTTGCGACACTCCCGACGACCTTGTTCACAACAAGCTCGGCGAGTATGGCGAGACCGCCAAGGCTTGGACTTCCGAAGATGCCAAAGGCTTCATAAAGGTAACATCAACTGCACTCCGTGCGTACTATATGACCCACCCGGATGAGGAGAGATAAACGGCCTACCCCAAGGGAAAAGGTAATAGTGAATAGTGAAAAATTTGCTACCGCACTATGAGTTATATTCAGAATACCAGTTCACCACTTACTTCAAAAAGCTATACATTTGCTGTAAGAATAATAAATACGGTGAAAAACATAAAATGTACTCCTAAGGAATATGGTTTCATAAATCAGTTTTTTCGATCGGGGACAGCTATTGGGGCGTTGGTAAGCGAGGCGACTTATGCACAAAGCCCAAAAGATTTTGTAAGTAAACTTTCTATAGCACTAAAAGAATGTAACGAGACCCATTACTGGCTGAACCTACTTAAAGATAGTAATTATTTGAACTCCGACGAGTTCGATAGTTTGGAAAAAGATTGTCAAGAAATAAAAGCTCTTCTAATTTCATCAATAAAAACTACGAAAAAGAGTCTTACGACGTAATTTCGGAAGAAAATTATTCACTTATCACTTATAATATGATTAATATCGGCATCCTTGGCGCCGCAGGTTACACTGGAGGCGAGTTGATAAGGCTCTTGCTCAATCATCCTG
>JAFZUB010000074.1 GCA_017618515.1 Bacteroidaceae bacterium | reverse complement strand
ATCTCCAGACCTACGCCCGTCAGGCAAAGGTAATCCACTTCGAGATTGACCCGTCCGAAATAAACAAGAATGTGCATGCTGACCTCGCCGTGCTCGGTGACTGCAAGCAGACGCTGGCTGAACTCATTAAGCATGTGCAGCCCGCTGACAACAGCCTATGGATATCCCGTTTCACTCCTTATGAGAAGCAGGAAAATGAGAAGGTCATCGAACCTGCCATCCACCCCACTGAGGGTCCGCTCCTTATGGGCGAGGTGGTGCGTCGCGTGAGCGAGTTGACAGAAAACAAGGCTGTGCTGGTGACCGACGTGGGACAGAATCAGCTCTTCGGTTGCCGCTACTTCAAGTTCACCGAGGGACGCTCTGTGCTTACCTCCGGCGGATGCGGCACCATGGGCTTTGGCCTGCCGGCAGCTATCGGCGCCACTTTCGGAGCGCCCGAGCGCACTGTCTGCCTGTTTGTGGGCGACGGTGGCCTGCAGATGACCATCCAGGAACTTGGCACCATCATGGAGCAGCACGCTCCCGTCAAGATTATCCTTCTCAACAACAATTACCTCGGCAACGTACGCCAGTGGCAGTATCTCTTCTTCCGCAAGCGCTACTCCTTCACCCCGATGCTCAATCCCGACTATGAGAAGATAGCTGAGGGCTACGGCATCAAGGCGCGCACCGTAGTGGAGCGCAAGGACCTCGATGACGCTATCACCGAGATGCTGCAGACCGACGGTCCGTTCCTGCTGCAATGTGCAGTGATGGAAGAGGACAACGTGCTGCCCATGACGCCTCCGGGGGCCAATGTTGATGAGATGATGTTAGAAATTAAATAGACCAATATAATGACACAATACGCAAACAAAGGTGGCCAGTGCGGTGCATGCGAGACATGCGGCAAATGTCAGACGTTTGACCTTGCCAACTGTCCCGAGGGTATAAAACAATATACCATCATCACATACTCCGAAAACTTCGCCGGTATCCTCAACCAGATAACCGCCGTGTTCACACGCCGCCAGGTAAATATTGAGAGCCTCAACGTGTGTGCAAGCAGCACACCCGGCGTACACAAGTACACTATCACTTGCTACTGCACCGAAGAGACTGTGCAGCTTGTCACCAAGCAGATAGAGAAGAAGATCGATGTGCTGCAGGCTCGCTACTACACCTCCGACCAGATTTACATTCAAGAGGTGGCACTCTACAAACTCAGCACGCCGAGGATGCTTGAGGAAAGCAAAATCTCGCGCACTATTCGTCAACATTCCGCGAAAATAGTGGAAGTAAATGAGACATACAGCGTAGTCACTCTCACCGGCCTACCTGAAGATATCGACTCGCTCTTTGCTTCGCTCGAATCTTTCGGCTGTGTGCTGCAGTTTGTGCGCTGCGGTGCCATTGCCGTCACCAAGAATCGTCGCGAGTTGCTCGACGAGTACTTGGAGACCTTAGGCGTCAATCACTAGACATTAACTTTCGAACTTTATAACTAACGTACTTAAATATTATGGCAAAAATCAATTTCGGCGGCGTAATCGAAGAAGTCGCCACAAGAGAAGAATTCTCACTCGACAAAGCACGCGAAGTGCTCAAGAATGAAACCATCGCCGTACTCGGCTACGGAGTGCAAGGACCTGGCCAGGCTTGCAACCTGCGCGATAACGGCTTCAATGTTATCGTAGGCCAGCGCGAAGGCAAGACCTACCAAAAAGCAATAGAAGACGGATGGGTACCTGGCAAGACCCTCTTCTCCCTTGAGGAGGCAGCTGAGAAGGGCACCATCGTCTGCATGCTGCTCTCCGACGCAGCGCAGATTGAGGTTTGGCCCCGCATCAAGCAATATCTCACCCCTGGCAAGACTCTCTATTTCTCCCATGGTTTCGCCATCTGCTGGAACGACCGCACTGGCGTAGTGCCTCCCGCCGACATCGACGTCATCATGGTAGCTCCCAAGGGCTCTGGCACCTCGCTGCGCACCATGTTCCTTGAAGGCCGCGGCCTCAACAGCTCTTACGCTGTTTATCAGGACGCCTCTGGCAACGCAAAGGAGAAGGTGCTCGCCTTTGGTATCGGCATCGGCTCCGGCTATCTCTTTGAGACCACCTTCCAGCGCGAGGCCACCTCTGACCTCACCGGTGAGCGCGGCTCACTGATGGGCGCCATCCAGGGACTGCTTCTCGCCCAGTATGAGGTGCTCCGCGAGAATGGCCACACACCCTCCGAGGCTTTCAACGAGACAGTAGAGGAGCTCACCCAGTCACTCATGCCGCTGTTTGCAGCCAAGGGTATGGACTGGATGTACGCCAACTGCTCCACCACCGCACAGCGCGGAGCACTCGACTGGTATCCCCGCTTCCACGACGCCATCAAGCCCGTGATGCAGAAGCTCTACCAGAGCGTGAAGGAAGGCACCGAGGCACAGATCTCCATCGACTCCAACTCTAAGCCCGACTATCGCGTAGGCCTCAACGAAGAACTCAAGGCCCTGCGCGAAAGCGAGATGTGGCGCACTGGCGCAGTGGTTCGCCAGCTCCGTCCGGAAAACGACTAATTCATAAGTATAACAGAAAAGAGGATAGACGCAAATCTATCCTCTTTTTTCTATTCTGTCAGTTCCCTATTCCTTGCTCTCCAGCACCTCATCCAGTTCTTGCTGCTCCTCCAGTGACAGCGACTTATTCTTAAGGTCGCGCTTGTGCTGCTCCTTAATGGTGTGCTGCTTGGCATCGCGCTTGATGGTGCCGGTGTTCTTGTACTTCACTCCCCTCTTAGAGCTCTCAAGGTCCCTGAACGACTCTGCCTCGTTGTAGTCTTCCGGCTTGTTGCCCGAGGTCTTCACTTTCAGAAAACTCTTAAAGCCGCCCTGATACATCTTCTTGAGCTTGGAAGTCCACTTCCGCTCTTTAATTTCTCTTCTTTCTCCTCTTTCCATAACAAAATGCGTTTAAGGGTTAATAAAGAAGTTCACTATTGTCAGCAGACGCTTCCGCTGACAAAATACATCCAATGCAAATATAATCATTTTTTTGAGCGCTGCCAACTTTTAGGGCAAAAAAATGATGTTTTCTTTATAAAACAGTCATCAGGGCGCGAGAAAATTAGGCTATCAGGATTTCTTTATGCGTCGCTTCAGCGCACGGAAGATAAAGCCGATGTGCATGCCCGTGGCTGTCAGCCAGCCGTAGTGAGCCGCCATGACGCGTAGGCGCTCCATCAGTGAGCTACGGTGATTCTTCACCGTCATGCCACCGTCGAGATAGTCGGCCACGATGATATCGGCATTGGCCATCGGCAGATTGAGGGCGGAGCCTTCCTTCATTATGCGGATGCACCAGTCGTAGTCGGCGGAAAAGCGATATTTGAGATTATAGGGAGTCCGCTTGGCGATGTCTGTGCGTGCAAAGAATGCCTGATGGCACACAAGCATGCCGTGCTTGAACGACTTCCATGTCAGCTCCTGCGGCGGACGCAAGTGGCGCTTGCGCAAGAAATGACCCTCGTCGTCCACGATGTCGGTGTCGCCGTATATTACGGCGGGTAACATTGAACATTGAGCATTGATCATTGAGCATTTATCTGCTATCTTGCTCAGCGTGTCGCGCTCGTGAAATCTGTCGCCAGCGTTGAGGAAGAGGATATAGTCGCCCTCTGCCATTGCAATGGCCTTGTTCATAGCGTCATAAAGCCCCTTGTCTGGTTCGCTGAGCACCATTATCTCATGGCGCTCCACTCCCTCGGTGCTCTCGCGCTCCTGATATTGGCGCAGCAGTGTCAGCGTATTGTCGGGAGAGTTGCCGTCCACCACCACGTGTTGTACATGGGGATAGTCCTGCTCAGCTACGCTGTCAAGCGTTCGCTGCAGAACAGCGGCAGCGTTCCAAGTCACAGTGGCAACAGTTATCTTTATCATTAAGAGTTGAAATTTGAAAATTAACTATTCACGCCTAGCTCTTTATAAAGCTTCAAATACTTTTTTGCCACGCGAGCCTCCGAGTATTGCTCCACAGCCGCTGTACGATTGCGTTGCGCAAGGTCGGAGCCGTCTGCCTCAAACAAAGTCCACTCTATTCCGCGTGCGAGGTCGGCAGCATCCTTGGCCTTAGCGAGATAGCCATCGTGGAGATGGTCTATCATCTGCGGGATGCCGCCCACATCAAATCCAACCGTGGGCACACCACTAGCTTTGGCCTCCATAATGGTGTTGGGCAGATTCTCCTGAAGCGAGGGGATGCAGAACAAATCAACAGCATTGTATATGGTAGCCATCTGCCTAGGATTGGTAACGTAGCCCAAGGGGTATTGACCATTGTCCATTGACCATTGACCACTTAGCTGCTCCGTTCCCTTGCCAGCATAAACGATGCCTATCTCGTTGGCCATCGCACTGTCTTTCTCCGCCAGCAGGCGTAGCGCCTCGTGCAGGAAACTCAACCCTTTGATGGGTGCATTCACGTTATACGCCGAGAAGAGTATCAACTTCTTGTCAGCAGGCAAACCGAGCTGACGTCGGGCTTCCTCCTTGTCGCGCGGAGTAAACATGTACGTATCAATAGGATTGGGAATATCGAGCACCATCTGTCCGCTCAGCAAGCTGCTACTTCGTGCCATGTCTGCCAGCCATTTGCTGCACCCCACAAAAGCTATCCGCCCTACATTATTATATATATCAGACTTCTTCTTCCACACCTTGTGTGACCAATCGTGGTCGCCCCGTCTGCGCAGCAGCATACAGTTGCCGCACTGCTGCTGGAAATTGCGACAATCGAGCGGCGAATGGCACAGGCCCGTAAACGGCCACGCATCGTGCATGGTCCACACCACGGGCTTACCGCTACTCAGTATCTTACTCAGCACTTTAAGCGAAAGGAATCCCTGATTCACCCAATGCAGGTGTACGACGTCAGCTTCCTTAAACTCAGGGAGCGCAGTGATGTCCATACCAGCCGTGGCAGGATCGATGTCCCACAGATGAGCCTTGCTGAGACCCTGGTGCAGAAATATGCCAAGCCGCTCGCACAGCCAGCCGGCCTTATAGCGCAACGGGCGGCTTGCGTCAAATGTGGCAAGGTCGTCGCCCTCCTTGTGCGCCACCAGCATTCGTGCCTTCTCGCCGAGGTTTATCAGCGAGTTTTTGAGCCGCGCCGCTGCGATAGCCGCACCGCCGCTACGGTCAGTGGTGTTGATTATGAGGATATTCATTTCAGTCGTTGTTCACCAGTTTAGGCAATATCAACATAGAGTGGATCTGCTGCTTCTCCTTGGGCGGAATCTGATGCCAGTCACCATAGAGCGTAGTGAGATATGCGTCGGGCTTGGCAGGAGCGGAGAAACGCTTCCCCTCAAACTCCACCTCGCCCAATGGGAAGAGATTGCTCTTCTTGTGAATGGCACAGCACCAACTGAAGTGGGGGTCAATGGCCACATACTCGCCGTTAGCCCACAGGAGGCAGCCCAACCGCCACGCCGCCTTGAGCAGCGGACGCTTGATGCCAAAGTAAAGCAACTGCCCCACAGCATGCCACGAATAGTGGTGGAGACCGTCGAGGACCACGGTCGCCACAGTGATACCGCGGGCCACTTTGCCCATCTGTTTGTGGAATTTGGAGGGACCCTCATCATAAGGAAAAATATCCACAAAGAGTCCTTTTTGGTAATCGGCGCCAGTATCGTCGCCGCCATCGGCAATAAAGGAATTGAGGTCACGCACCTTGCATTCACGGTGATGAAAACTGGGGTCAGTCTTGCGCGTCTGTAGGAATATGTGTGACGGCAGTTCCTTCGCGGCCACTTCGATAAAGCGCTCATAGTCACAACGTAGCATGGAGATGTCGACATCGTCATCCCAGGGTATGAAACCGCCATGTCTCATGGCCCCGAGCAAGGTGCCGCCCTCTATCCAATAACCTATGTCATGAGCCTTACACACTTTGTCGATTGCTTCCAATATGCTGAGCATCTTCAACTGCGCCTCGCGCAGCATCTCGTGACGCATTCGCTCCAAATTCTCGTTTCTCATATCTTTATCACTTCGGCAAACGGCTGCGATAGTAGTAGCCGCAAGAAAATACAAAGAACATCGCCCTCAGCACACGCACCACAGGCCTACGCTCCTCCGTGTGGAAGATATGGTGGGAGTGCTTGACGAAGAATACTATGCGCTTCACAAACCACGGAAAACCCTTGTGCAGATGCAGCTCGCTCATCTGGAGTGCCGCACTGCGACTCTGGGTGTCAAACGGCAAGCGCTCCAGGAAAGGCTTGACAATGGCAAACCGTTTTCTCAACTCGCCCTGCAAAAAGCGATGGTGCACCACTGAGGTCTTAATATAGTCCCATGCTCCTTTCGACAGCAGGCCGCTACCCACTGGCAGCGTGGCTGTAGCTGCATCGCTATGACGACGGAAGTTCACCAGTTTCTTCTCCACGAATGCCACACTCTCGCCAGCCGTAGCGGCACAAGCCAACTGCCAGTCGTAGTAGAGCGTGATGCTGGCACCGTGCTCCTTAAGCATATCAAGCAGTTCGCGACGCAGCAGCATCGTATGGCCAGCCATCTCACTCAGGTAGCAATTGCGCAGCGCATGGAGGCAGGGGCGCCGCATATCCACCTGCACAGGGAAGCCGTCACTTGAAAACGGCACCGAGAAGCCGGAGCAGAGCAGTTTGTCGCCAATAGCCTCTACCTGCAGACGAAGTTTGTCGGGCTCCCATATATCGTCTTGGTCGCTGATGGCAATATAGTCACCTTTCGCCCTCTGCATGGCAGAGAAGAAGTTTGCATTGATTCCGTGCTGACCGCTCTCGTTACTGAACAACTTAATCTTGGAATTGTGCTGCGCGTATTCGCTCAGCAGCTGCATGGTGCCGTCGATGGAGCCATCATCCTGCACGATAATCTCCTCCACTGGATAGTCTTGCTGGAGAATGCTTTCCAACTGTTCCTTGAGATAACGCTCACCGTTGTAGGTGCACATCACCACCGATATTCTTAAGACACTGTCCATGTCGGTCTGCTGCATTATGAGGGCAAAGGTAATAAAAAGTTAGGAGTTAGGAGTTAGGAGTTAGGAGTTTTTTGACCAAAAGGGCAACAACGATATGGGGGCGGCAGAATAATCTGTCGCCCCCCCCATATTATTTAGGGATAATAAATCCGCTATTTCAATTAAAGGTTAACATAGCAGCCAAAGCTGATGTTGTTGCCATCCAGACCGAGGCCAAACTCGTTGCGCTTCCAATCATGATGCTTTGCGTACTGATAGCCTGCAAAACCAACGTGAGCTACGAGGGTAACCTTGTCACTCAGAGCGTAGGAGATACCGGGCTTCAAACCAATTTCCCAAGCGTTGATGCTCTTGCTATCACCACACTCATGGAGCAGAGCATAGGTGAAACCACCGTCAACGAAGAAGCCAAAGTTACCAGCCTTAGCAAAGGTGTAACGCAGATAAGGATTGAGCTCGAAGCCATTGGCGTTTTCAAAAGCGGGGATTTCAAAGTTGAACAAATCGTTAGCGTTCTTTGCGTGAGCATAACCAATGAGAACTGCTACATCCAGCTTGTCATTCAGTTTGTAACCAACCTCGGGGGCTACAGTAAAGTGATTGCCCTTGACAGTAGGATTAGACTCCTTCCAAGTGTTGAAACCAACTTCGCCACCTACCCAAATCTGTGCGCTAGCGGTGAGAGATGCAACTGCAACGAATGCAGCAAGAATCATTTTCTTCATAATACTTAAAATTTAAAGTTAATAAAAAGGGTGATTTTCTAAAACCGGCGCAAAGGTATGCCTTTCCGACCATATACTATGCTTTTTAGGGTAAGAAAACACTCTACTTTGTGCGAATTTTAACATTTGTTAGGATTTTCGGGACTTTTAGACCATCCCATATGACCAAAAAGCCATAATTAAAGAATTAGAGCATAAGTACACATTATTTGCACCTGAGAGCATAAGCAAAGGTGTGCTGAACACAGGAAAAGCCCTATTCAGCACACCTTATTATATTATATATGCGTACGCGCGAAGCGCAATCTACTTATCGCGGAATCCACCGCCGTTGCCATCACGACGCGGGCCACCATTGTCGCGGAATCCTCCTCCATTGCCTTCACGGCGCGGTGGACGCGGGCCACGAGGACGCTGCGGACGCTCCTCATAACCCTCGGGCTTTGGCAGGAGCACACGGTGAGAGAGGCGATACTTGCCAGTCTTCTCGTTGATCTCGAGCAACTTCACTCTGATCATGTCGCCTTCCTGGATACCTGTCTCCTCCACGGTCTCGAGGCGCTTCCAGTCCATCTCGCTGATGTGGAGCAGACCTTCGCGACCCGGCATAAACTCTACGAAGCAGCCGTAAGGCATGATGCTGATAACCTTGGCATCATACTCCTCGCCTACCTCGGGCAGGGCAACGATAGCCTTGATCTTGGCAACACCGGCCTCGATGCTCTCCTTATCGGGAGCGCTCACCTGCACCTTGCCTACGCCGTCTTCTTCATCAATAGTGATGACAGTGCCGGTCTCCTCTTGGATTCCCTGGATAATCTTACCACCAGGACCAATAACAGCACCGATAAACTCCTTCGGAATCTCGAAGGCAACGATGCGAGGTACATGGGGCTTGAAGTCGGGACGCGGCTCAGCAATAGTCTCGGTCAGCTTGCCGAGAATATGCTCGCGGCCAGCCTTGGCCTGCATGAGAGCCTTCTCCAGTATCTCATAGCTGAGACCATCGCACTTGATATCCATCTGCGTAGCGGTGAGGCCGTCGATGGTACCAGTGGTCTTGAAGTCCATATCGCCAAGGTGATCCTCATCGCCGAGGATATCGCTTAGCACTGCATACTTCTCTTCGCCCGGGTTCTTGATAAGACCCATGGCAATACCGCTGACAGGCTTCTTGATGGGCACACCAGCGTCCATAAGGGCGAGGGTACCGGCGCAAACGGTGGCCATTGACGACGAACCGTTGCTCTCAAGTATCTGCGAAACCACACGCACGGTGTAAGGGAAGTCATCGGGTATCATATCCTTGAGCGCACGCCATGCCAGATGGCCGTGACCAATCTCGCGACGGCCGGTGCCGCGCTGAGCCTTAGCCTCGCCGGTGCAGAATGGCGGGAAGTTGTAGTGAAGCAGGAACTTCATGTAGCTCTTGTTGAGCACATCGTCCACTAGCTTCTCATCAAGCTTGGTACCAAGGGTACAAGTGGTGAGCGATTGAGTCTCGCCACGAGTAAAGATAGAGCTTCCGTGAGGCATGGGCAGCGGGCTCACCTCGCACCAGATGGGGCGTATGTCGGTGGTCTTACGACCATCCAGACGGATACCCTCGTCCAGCACGCAGCGACGCATAGCGTCACGCTCCACGTCGTTATAGTAGCGGTCAATCAGACCATTCTTCTCTTCCAGTTCCTCAGGAGTGAGGTCGGTGTGCTGCTCAGCATAGGCTACCTTGAAGTCCTCGCGGATCTTCTCGAAGGCCTCAGCGCGGGCATGCTTCTCGAGAGCCTGCTTCGTTACATCGTAAGCGGGCTGATAGCAAACCTGACGCAGTTGCTCACGCAACTCCTCGTCGTTCACCTCATGGCAATATTCGCGCTTCACATCGGTACCAAGCTCCTTGCTAAGCTCCACCTGCATGCGGCACATAGGCTTAATGGCGTCGTGAGCAGCCTTGAGGGCGCCGAGCAGATCTTGCTCGCTCACTTCCTTCATCTCGCCTTCCACCATCATGATGTTCTCCTCGGTGGCAGCCACCATAAGGTCCATGTCGGCCTCCTGCATCTGCGGCAGAGTGGGGTTGATAACATACTCGCCATTGATGCGAGCTACGCGTACCTCGGAGATAGGAGTCTCAAACGGAATATCAGAGCATGCCAGAGCTGCGCTGGCGGCGAGGCCGGCCAGTGCATCGGGCTGATCTACGCCGTCGGCACTAAACAGTATGATATTCACATACACCTCGGCGTGATAGTTGCTCGGGAAAAGCGGACGCAATGCGCGGTCCACCAGTCGGGAAATCAAACTCTCATGGTCGGAGGGGCGGCCTTCGCGCTTGGTGAAACCACCAGGGAAACGGCCTGCGGCGGCATACTGCTCGCGATAGTCACACTGCAGCGGCATGAAGTCGGTGCCAGGCACTGCTTCGTCAGCGGCGCACACAGCGGCGAGCAAAACGGTGTTGCCCATACGCAACACGGCTGATCCATCGGCCTGCTTGGCCAGTTTGCCAGTCTCGATGGTAATCTCTCTACCATCAGGCAATTGGATCTTTTTTGTAATAACGTTCATCTGTCTAAAAAATTAATTTGTTTTTCTTATAACTTCCAAAATTCGCGCAAAGTTACTTATTTTTTATATAATGTACGGGCTAAATACCATATTATTTAATACTTTTGCACCACATTTAATCAAAATTGGCATTTTCGCATGAAGATTATCTATTTCCATGGCTTCGCATCGTCTGGAGCCAGCGGCACCGTGCAGCAACTGCGCCACCACCTACCCGAGATAGAGATAGTGGCACCCGACATACCCGTTGACCCGGCAGAGGCCCTGCCCTTTCTGAAGCAACTCTGTCAACAGGAACAGCCCGACCTGATTATCGGCACCAGCATGGGTGGAATGTATGCCCAGCAGATGCGCGATTTCAAAAGAATCTGCGTCAATCCTGCATTCAACATGTCGAAACTGAGCAAGGTGCTGCGCACTGGCGAACACCAATTTCTCAACCGCCGCAAGGACAATCAGAAGACCTTCCGCATCACACGCGACATCATCCAGCACTTCAATCAGATGGAGCGCCTCCAGTTTAAGGACATCACCCCTGAGCAACAGCAGACATGCTGGGGACTCTTCGGCATCAACGACCCCACGGTCAACACCTACGACCTTTTCCGCAAACATTACCCCAAAGCCATCCGCTTTGAGGGCGAGCACCGGCTCAACGAAAATGTGCTGCGTCACACCGTGCTCCCGTTGATAAAAGAAATTTTAGGTCTATAATAGAGGGCGTGCATCAGCGACGATGCGAGCTAGGATATCGGCCGGAATGGAGTAAATCTTCAAGGTCAGTGGGCGCGGATAGCGATTAAGGTAGGTATCGGTAGAGAGATACCAGCGGCAGTCCGTCACGTCGGGCAGTTGGGGCAGTCGCTGCCGCAGACTGGAGATATTAGAGGGGCGTGCAAGGATAATACCCTGCTTTCCGCTGGTGAGAGTGCACACACACAATAGGTGATTGCGCTTGCGCTGATCTTGCTGACACTCCTGCTCCGTGGCATGGTGCGAGACGGTGATATGCCGACCAAATTGCTCGTTGATTTCGCGCATTTTTGCACGAAATAAGGTGCCGTGGGTGGAGCTGTCGCGCTTACCGCCAAGCAGTATCTGCAGATGAATCATCTCATGGATGAGTGTGTCCTCCACCTCTGTCTCGGGCAAGTCGTAGAGGGTGCTTATCGAGATGGTCAGATTGGAATATTTGGCGCGACCAAACAGGGAGCGAGTGCGCTTGTAGCGCAACTGGCCCAGATATGTTCGGGCTCGGCTCAAGCGAAGCCTCACCTGTGGCAATTCGCCGCCAAACATTAAAGCATTAAACTGCGCGTAGCGCTCATGTAAGAAATCTAGTGACGCTCTCATCCTTTATAATTTCTGTGCAAAGTTAACTGATTTTGATAAAACACAGCCTTTTTTTATACGCGTATAAATAATAATGTGTACTTTTGCTTGATAATAAAATCAGACAACAATAACATCACAGATAAATGAAACACTACGCTAAGAGCTGGCTGCTGACAGCCGCTGCCGCACTGGTGTGCGGAACATTGAGTGCACAGGACATCAAGGTGGACTATCAGGCATACCCTGACGCCAATCCTTTTCCCAAGATTGAGAAGACCTATAGCAACACCGTAGGAGAGGTTCGAGACTCCAAAACTCGAAAGGGTAGCGCACGCAGTTCACGCTACGGCAACCAGCGTCCCGACCACCTCAACAACGCACTGACCAAATACTATCCGCCGGTATTCAACCAAAGCGGCGGTTCATGCGGCTCTGCTCAGGCCGTGGGCTACACCATGACACTGGAGATGAACGCCTACCGCGATGCTGACGCCTCCTATGAGGAGAACCAGTTGCCCACCCACTTCACGTGGCTGCACACCTACTGCGGCATAGGCAAATATGAGATTATGAACCGCCACGGAGTGCCCAATGTGGCTGTATATGGCGGGCGCACCTACAGCAACACCTTTGGTCTGCAAGACACCAGCGAGAAGGACTACGGCTACATGCAGGGCTACGACAAGTGGTACTCAGCGATGTTTAACCGCACTCTTGGCGGTGACACCTTCTGCGACCGCGATCAGACCACCGAAGAAGGTCGCGAGCAACTGAAGCAGTACCTCTGGAACCACTGGGGCGACGAGAGCTTTATGTGCGGCGGTGTCAGCGGTATTGGCGTAGCAGCCTACGGCGACTGGCAGACAATACCCAATACAGCTACCAACCGCTCCCTCGGTGTGGCTGGCATGTATTATGTGGCTGCCTGGGGCGATGTTTACAACCACGCGCTTACCGTGGTAGGCTATGACGACCGCATAGAGTTTGACCTCGACGGCAACGGCGTTTCTGGCGAGGCCGACAAGGATGAGGTGGGCGCTTGGATTATCTGCAACTCATGGGGCGCCGGCTGGTGCAACCAGGGTTTCATCTACTGCCCCTACAAGTACAGCTACTCCATGGGCACCGACCAGATCCCTATGAACTCAGGTCACTACACCTGGCGCAAGGATTACGAGCCCCAACGCGTGCTGAAGATTGTGATGGACTATAGCCGCCGCTCAGAGATAAGCATTAGCGCCGGCATCAACCCCGACACCACTGCCACTGAGCCGCAGAAGGTTGAGGTCATGCCTTTCTTCGACTACGCAGGCAACGGGCAGAAGGACGAAACAGACAAAAACAATCTGCCTGAGCCCGAAGTGCCAATGCTGGGCAAATGGAAGGGCAGGATGAACTACGAGCCCATAGAGTTTGGCTACGATGTTACCGACCTCTCCTCCACCTTTGATCTGACCAAGCCCGTGAAGTATTTCCTCAAGATTAATTCCAAGCAGAAAGCCGTAGGCTCTGGCACAGTCTATCGTCTGTCGCTCATGGACTACACCCACGACCCCGAGGGCATGGAAATACCTACCCGCGTAGATACCGTGGCGATTCTCAATGGCGGCAAGACCACGCTACTCTCCCTCACTACTATCGGTCAGCAAATCTACGCTCCGCTCAACGTAGCACTCAGCGGTAAGCGTCTCACCTGGAGTGAGCCAATGCCTTCGAGCTATGAGATAGCACGCTATTATGTTTATAAAGGTGCCGACAAGATTGCCGAGGTGCCTGCCACCAGCCACTCATATATTGTTGACAACGAGGACGCCACTTACTATGTGGCCACCGCATATAGCTACCGCAACAGGCGCCTGGTGTCGAAGCTCAGCACTCCGGGCCGCAAACAGGGCGAGCTGTTTAACGAGGAGAGCAATCAGGTGCTACAACTCAGCGATGCTTCTGCCTCCGTCAACGGCCTGCTCAGCGAGGGCATCAAGCAAGGCACCATAGAGTTTTGGCTCAAGCCAACCAGCATCAAGAGCTACAACCAGCAGATGGGCGAAAACTGGGGGTCGCTGTTCTTCTGCATCACCGCCACCGGCCAGATACAGTGTGGATGGGACACCAACGACCGTATCATCACCAAAGCTAACACCGTCAAGGCCGGCACATGGTATCACATCGCCATCGTGGCCGACGTCAACCAGATGACTCTTTATGTCGACGGAATGAAGAAGGGCAATATCGCTTCCGAATCCTACGCTGGCATACCCGCACTCAGCACCTTCTCGCTTCGCAATTTTGACGCCCAGATCGACGAGCTGCGTATATGGAGCACTGCCCGTTCCATGGCTGACATCTACCGCAACAAGGGCCTTACCGTCGCCTGCCCCACTGCGCACAGCGACCTCGTGGCCTACTACCCAATGACCATCATAGAGCGCAACGGCCAGCGCTACATCAAAGACCTCGCCTCCGGCTATGACATGGTGCTGAGCGATGGAGAGACCAAGACCGACGACAGCATACTCAAGGGCGCCATCACTACCTACGCCGCCACCTTCAATGCGCCGCAGGGAACCCTCTATGCCGGCGAGCCGCTCAACTTCAAGAGCACTGCGCTGATCAATACCGTCAACTGGCAGTGGTCAGCCCCCGAGGCCACTACGCCTACTACCACTAGCAGCGCTCCCTACATCACCTTTGAGCAGCCTGGCACCTATCAGGTCACTCACACCGCCACCTGTATCGACGGCACCACCGCTGAAACAACGCAAGAAGTCACTGTGGTGAGCCCCGAGGCTCCTGTGGCCGACTTCACCATAGCCAACACCGAGCAGGCCGCGGGCGACCTCTTCTGTCTCGCCAATCAGTCAAGCGGCTCCAACTGCACCTTCACATGGAGCACCCCCGGCGCCGACCAAGAGGAGGTACACAGCGTCAATGCCGGCGTCACCTACAGCCGCACCGGTGTGTTCCCCATCACCCTCACGGCACGCAACAGTGGCGGCGAGAGCAGCAAGACGCTCTATGTCACCGTGTCACCTTCGGCACCGCGCGTGGCCTTTGCTGTCAATCCTCCCAACATCATGCTCGGCGAGACCACCTATCTCGTTGACGAGACACTACAGAATCCCGAGACATGGAAGTGGACCATCACCAACGGCATCCACGACTATGAAGTCAACGGCCAGTCTTCATCTTTCACTCCCACGCATCCAGGCTACTACGACATCACTCTTGAGTCAGGTAACAGCATCGGCACCACCACCCACACCGAGCAAGGCCTGCTGATGGTGCTCAACGCCGACAGCAAGAATGGTCTCATCATGAGCGGCAGCGAACAGCTGGAGTCAACGACCAATCTCTTTGGCGAGGGCACCAAGGCTTTCACCATCGAGTGGTGGATGTTGCCCTACGTCTGCGAAGGAGCCCTCAACATGACTACAGAAAACGACATGGTAACTATCACCACCGACCACGATGGCAATATGTCGGTCACCGTAGGTGATAAGACCGCCAAGTCG
This sequence comes from Bacteroidaceae bacterium, assembly GCA_017618515.1. The sequence goes on along the minus strand of JAFZUB010000074.1, from coordinate 6,551 downwards.
GGCAACGGATTTGTCCTCTCCAGTACATGGCACCACTACGCCGTCAGCTACACCTTCGGCGCCGTGAAGTTCTACCGCGACGGAGTTCTCTTTGCCAGTCCCACCACACGTATCGGCACCTCCACCACTGACTGGGGTAAGCTCTTCCTGAGTGGTGGCGACAACGGCTACAGGGGTCAGATTGACGAGCTGCGTATCTGGAGCAAGGCTCTCTCCCTCTCCACCATGAAGGGGTTGATCAATGCTCCCCTCACCAATATCGAGGACCTCGTAGATAAGAACGGCCTCGTGGCCTACTACGACTTCAATCAGAGCACTGGCAGCGTGAAAGATCGCACCTCCAATGCCATTGACCTCAGCCGCATAGGCTTCGGTCCCGACGGCGACGCATGGAGCCCCAGCACCGGAGTCTTCACTCTTGACCTTGATGCCGATGCAGCCACCGAGGTTATAGACGCCGACGGCATCACCCATGTCTATAATGCCATCCGCGAGGGCAAGACCACCAGTATTGAAGGCACGCTCGGCGGCATACGTTTCGCCTTCGAGAAGGGCGAGACTGTAAAGGTTTACACCCTCGACGGCCAGTGTGTCTTCAACGACACCGTAGAGGGCGTACACATTATCTCCTTCCCTGCTGGCATCTACATCGCCAACGGAAAGAAAATCGTCGTAAGATAACTGAATTAGCGAGTGCGAAGGAGTAACCCTTACAGGTTCTTCTTCGCACTGTCGATCTCCCTTTGCAGCTGGATCACGACTTCCATTATTGAGTCGCGGGCTTTCTCCTTGTCTTCCATGCCTGCCTTCATCCTCTCGCGCTCCGTGCGATAGGCTTCTATCTCTTCGTCGGAGACACTCATCATCTGCTGCCCCTGTGCAAACAGTTGCTGCATGTTATGCAGGAAATCATGGCTCATGAGAGCATAGAATGAGTAATTAAAATCGAGGGTGCCCTCCACTGTGGTGAAGGGGAGATCTCTATTTATAATAGTGTATATCGAGTCGCAGACATTGGTCTTATACAGCGCACGACACTGGTAAAAATCTGCTACAATCTCGGTGAAAAGCACATTGCCCACGGTGTTGATGGTTTCGATGCTCGACGAGAAAATGTTTTCTACTGTACTCGCATACTCCGGCATCGGCAGCAGGTGGGCAAGACTGAAACGCACTTCGTTGAACTTAGTAGGGTCCTTTGCCAACTGCAGCTGGATGTCCATCGAGCGCATTATCATAGAGTCGGCTTTCTCTAATGCTACCAGCGAGTTATCCATGTCACACATCACCATCATCACTATCTCGCGCTTTTCCTTCTGCTTCTTATTGTGGTCAATAATGGCTGCCGTGCCAAAGGTAAGCGCTATGGAGATGGTGGTGGCCAGCAGCGCCATCAGGAATTGTTTCCACGTCGATATTCCACCGCCCGGCTTCATCTCTTTGGGAGTATGTACTTTAACGTTCATTGAGAATTGAAAATTGAAAATTGATAGTTGAAAAAAATTAATCAAGCGATGCGACTACAGTCACATCGCTTGATTCTTTAATACTCGTCCTCATTGAAGAAGAAGTCTTCTTTTGTGGGATAATCGGGCCAGAGGTCTTCTATGTTTTCGTATGCCTCGCCCTCATCTTCTATCTCTTGCAGATTCTCCACCACTTCCAACGGCGCTCCAGAGCGCATGGCGTAATCAATGAGTTCTTCCTTTGTTGCAGGCCATGGTGCATCCTCCAATTTGGATGCAAGTTCGAGTGTCCAATACATAAAGCTGATTTACAATTTGACGATGTACAATGTACGTTTTAGTTACTATTTTTTCTAACGGCGTGCAAAAGTAATAGTTTTTTATATTACTGACTAATTTTTTGCAGAAAAAAATACACTCGATTTGTTAAAAGATGTAAGAAGCTATGCTTCCAAACGTCTGGAAAGGACAAAGAGATAGTCTGACAGACGGTTTATATAGCGCAGCACCTCGCTGCTCACCTCGCACTCCTGCGTCATTGCAAGTATGCAGCGCTCGGCGCGACGGCATACTGTGCGGCACACGTGCGCCTGACTGCTGGCCTGCCCCTCGCCGGGAATGATGAAGCAGCGGAATGGCGGCAGCTCCGCCTGCAGACGGTCTATCTCTGCCTCAAGCACCTCTACCTGTCCCGCAGCAAACGGCTCGGGCTGATATTTAGACTCGGCCGGCGTAGCCAGTTGCGCCGACAGACTGAAGAGTGCCTTCTGTATGTTAAGAATGAAGTTCTTGTACTGCTCTTCGCTTATCATCGAGCGAAGCAGACCAAGATGACTAGTCAGTTCATCCACTGTGCCGTATGCTTCCAGACGAGGATGTGTCTTTTCTACGCGCTGGCCTCCCACAAGGGATGTCTGACCGCTATCGCCGGTTTTAGTGTAAATCTTGGACATACTCTATTTGACTATTTGGTTATTTGACCATATGTAATTTAACTCCTAACTCTACAAATGTATTGCTGCTTAGTATATGCATTGTTCGCAAGGATGACGCCTGTGTGGCCGAGATCGAAGGTCAGGGTTGCCCACGTGCTTGCCTGCAGCGTGCACCAATTACGGAGAGACGCTGCCGTGCTGTTCAGCCCCAAGACCACGATGGCGGTAGTGTTACCCTCTGCGTCGCAAAACCTTACGGGGCTTGAGCTTTGAGCATCGGCTGCTGCCTGTTGCACTACTGTCTTGCTGCATCCGCGTTCCACGAAAGGGGCGAAATGCTTGTGCTCCTCTGGCAGCCATACCGTAGCGGGCTGTAGATGATTGGCCAGGCGCAGCAGCATCTTGGCTATCTTGCGGTTGCGACGACTGAGGCCACGCAGCTGGTCTTTGAGGTCGGCGTAGGCATGATAGGGCGTGCGATTCCTCAGCACATCGTTAATAAACTGCCAAGCGTAGGGCGACTGCACGCAACGCGAACCGAAGTTGTTGCGCATCAATGCCATGCGGCGCCTTATCTTATGGACGAATGTTTTCATCCTTTGACTTCTATTCTGCTACGGCCTCCCGTTTCGGGTATGAGGCAAATCTTGGGTGAGATGCGCGATTGTATCAATTCGGTATGGCTGATCACTCCCACCTTGCGGTGTTGTGTGCGCGGCAGGTTGCTCAGCGCGTCTATCACCATATTTAGATTCTCGTTGTCCAGATTGCCGAAGCCCTCGTCTATGAATAGGCTGCCTATCTCAAGATTGTTGCCGGAGAGGGCCGAGAGTCCCAGCGCGAGGGCAAGGCTCACAATGAAGGTCTCTCCGCCGGAGAGGGAGTTGACGGCTCTCACCTGGTCGAGCATATAGCGATCCACCACCTCCAGCTGCAGTGTGTTGCGGCGCTTGCGCAGATAATAGCGCGACGTGAGGTCGGCGAGCTGCAGATTGGCGAAATCCACGAGAAAGTCGAAGGTGTAGCACTGCGCTATCTCGCGGAAGGCATTGCCGTCGGCACTGCCGAGCACATCGCACAACTGCTTCCATGCCTGCCAGTTGGCCTCCGCTTTCTCGAGCGTGGGGCGATAGAACTCCATATTCTGTATGCTATCCTTGTGTGTCTTGACCACAAACTCCAGCGAGTTGCGCTCTTTCTCTATCTCCTCCACTTTCTTGATTAGCATCTCACGGGCTGTGCGCATGCCTGCCACACTGTGCTCCTCTTCCTCTGCCGGCCGCGAGGGCGATGCCTCGAGCTTAGCCACCTCTTGCGATGCTGACTCTACCTTAAACTGCTCTGCGGCGACTCGCTTCTTGTGGTCGTCGATGGTCTTACGCAGTTGCTGCCAACTCTGCGGGTCGCTGAAGTATTTGTCGAGCTCAAAATATTGCAACGTGTAGTCCTGGCCAGTGTTGAAGCGCGATATCTCTATGTCGAGCTTAGTGCGCAGATCGCGGTGTTCCTTCTCCTGCGCTTCGCACTGCTGACACAGGCTCGTTATCTCACCGGAAATCTTGTCGAGACTCTGGCGCACCTCGTTATAGCGCGCCATGGCTTTCTGCGAGTCCTCTTCTGCGGTCTTCACTGCCATCTCCAAGCGATCAGCCTCCTTATCGACGGTGCTGTCGCCAAAGAGTGTCTGCAACTCTGCCTGCAGGCGGTTGATGTCCTGCTGCATCACATCAGCCTTGCCTACAAGGTCGCGCCTTGCGCGTTGCAGGTCCTCAGAGGCTTTCTGCAGCGTGGTGAGCTCTTGCTGCAAACGGAATCGAGTGCTCTCCTCCTGGGTAAGCGTTTCGTTGCCGTCATCCCACTTCGCCTTTATGGCTGCAAGCTCGCGATCAAAAGCCTCATAGGAGTTGGCCCAGCGCTCCTTCCACCCCGTGATAGTCATCAGGGGCTCCACAAGTGAGCTCTCGCGGCCCAACTTGTTGCGCGTCTCCTCTATGTTCTTCTGACACGTGGTAATATGATTGTCGAGTATTTGCATGTGGGCCTTTATCTCGGTCTGGCGACGCGAAGTCTCGGTTATCTTCTGCTGCACATCCTTTATCTCGGCGTTCACTCTGTTTATCTCGTCCTGATGCTTGGTAAACTCCACCAGGCGTGCCTTGGTGATATCGCGCTCTTTGCTGGATGACTCGTATATCTGATTGAGTATCACGCGGCGATTGTCGCGATTGACATTCTCGTCACACTGCGCAAAGCTGTTGTCGAGGTCGGCATACTGCGCCCACGCCTTTATATCCTCGGCCTGTTCCTCCTTCATCCTGGCGAGGTTGTTCTCCTCCACCTGCAGCTGTCCGTGCTCTGTGTCATAGGCCTGCTGCAGTTCTGTCAGCCTCTGCTTGGCGCCCTGCATATCTCCAAAGGCGCGCTGGTGCTGCTCCAGCAGGTTACTCATGAAGTCGTCGAGTTGCTGGGCAGAGTCGGGATGATAGGGATGATGCGTGGAGCCGCACAGGGGGCATGGCGTGCCCTCCTTCAGCGACTTGCGCATATTTGCCACATCCTCGCTCTGGCTGAGTGTATAGTTCTGGTGGATAAGGTCATAGCCGTAAGAGAATTTCTCTACCTGTATCTGCGCCTCCTTTATCTCATCGGCCCGCTGGGCGTGGGTTGCCTTGCGCCGACGCAGTTCGTCGGTCTTATTGCTGATGTTGGTGAAGCCGTTGTCGATGTGCCCCCACAGCCTTATGGCGTTGCCTGAGCGCATAGCCACGTCTGCCAGTCTGGTCAGGCGCCCTTGTATCTCCTGCGAGGTGAGTCCCTTGTTGGCCTGCTCGTGCAACAACAGCTCGGCCTGCAGACGGTTGAGCATCTCCTGCTGCTTGTGCGAGTTGTCTTCCTCTGCCACAAAGCGGTCCTTGCACTGCTTCAGGTCTGTACCAAATCCGTCGAGCTTGTGCTGAGTGTCCTCTATCTCGAGCTTCATCTCGTTCATCTTTTGCAGATGGGCACGCACAAACTCCATTTGAGACATCATTGCCTGGTGCTGACGCATGGTCTGCATTGCCAACTGTGCCTCGCCCAGGCGCTTCTTGCAGTCGTTGAGTTCGGCCTCCTTGCTGTTGCGGGTGTCGTTGCGCTGCTGCAGCTCGTCTTCATTGCGACGGATATCGTCTTGGGTGGTCTTCAGCGTAGCCTGCACTGCCGACAGCTTGCCCTGAATCATGCGACCTTGGTTGATGTCGCCCTGACGGTTGGTCATAGTCTGGCGCGCAGATAGCAGGCGGTCATTGGCTTCGCGATATCTGCCCTTGCTAATCTCCACCTCTTGATTGTACTTCTCCTGCTCGGCTTCCTTGGCGGAGGTCTCGTTCTTCAGTCTGGCGATAGTCTCCTCTGCCTGCTTGATATTGGTGTATATCTTGGCGAAGGGCTGCAGCAGATCGTAGCGCTCCAACTCGTGCTGGCGGTCATAGAGTTGGTTGTAGGCCTGTCGCGCCTCCTGCAGCGCAGCTTTCTTCTGCTCCAGGTCGGCCAAGGCCTGCTCATACTGTTCGAGCCACTCTATCTGGCGCTCCACTTTCTGCAGGTCTTCCTTGCTCTTGCTTAGCTGACTCGTGCGCAGGCGCAGACTCTCCTCTGTCTGCTGCAGGTCCTCTGCACTGAGACTGCCGTTGGCCAATCCGTCCATATACTGGCGAGCGCCCGTCAGCTCCTGCTCTGCATACTTTGTCTCCTCAAATATCTTGCTCGATATCTTGGCGTAAATCTCTGTGCCGGTAATCTTCTCCAGCAACTGCGACTTCTCGCCGCGCTTAGCTGATAGGAAGTTGGCAAAACTGTTCTGCGCTAATATCACTGTGCGGGTAAACTGGCTGTAGTCCAGCCGCACTATCTGCTGTATCATGCGCTGCACGTCGGTGCTCTTGTCGGCCAGTGTCACGTGCTTAGGCTTCAGCTGCACCAGCTCGCGCTGGATAGGCTTGTAGGTGTTGTTGCGCGTCAGGCCCACAACCCACTTGGCCATATACTGTGTGCCGTCGTCGAGCGAGAAGGTGATACGGCTATAGCCCTGCGCAGCCCCACGACGCAGCATGTTGCATGTATTATATATATTAGGTGTGTTGTCGTCGGCTGCCTTCGCTACTATCTCTTT
>JAFZUB010000073.1 GCA_017618515.1 Bacteroidaceae bacterium | reverse complement strand
GCACACAGCTCCGCGACAACACTAAGGTGCTCTTCGACGACGGAGCCAAGGAGGTGCACATGCGCATCGCATGTCCGCCATTGGTGTATGGTTGCCGCTTCATCGGTTTCACTAGCTCCAAGAGCGATATGGAACTCATTACACGCCGAATCATCCAGGAGTTTGAGGGAGAGAATCCTAGCGAAGAGGTGCTACGCAAATATACCGAGACCGACTCGCCGCAGTATCAGCGCATGGTCAACGAGATTGCCAAGCGCCTGAATCTCACGAGCCTCAAGTTTACAAAGCTAGAGGACCTTGTGAAGGCTATCGGCCTGCCAAAGTGCAAGATATGCACCCACTGCTTTGACGGTACCTCGACGTTCACACTTACCGAAACAAACAAATAATTTCTAAAACATACAAAAATGAAAAGACTCGCTACTTTGCTGCTGATTGTCGGCGGCACGCTGCTAATGGGCAGCTGTATTTTCTGGCCATACGATGACTACTATGGCTACTACTACGATGCACCGCAGTATCACGTAGTAAGACATCATCACCGCGGCTCCGCACCGCGCCACCATGCTCCGGCACCTCCGCGTCATGCACCCCACAGAAGATAAGTTATTTCTCCTTAATAATAAATAACAATGAAACTACTGACAACATTATTTGCTGCAGCCGTCAGCCTAGTGACTATGGCGCAGAGCGACGTGCCGCGTCCCGAATATCCCCGTCCGCAGTTTGAGCGCACCGACTGGGTGAATCTCAACGGCACTTGGACTTATGAGTTTGACCTTAGCAACACCGGTGTAGGCCGTAAGTTTGACAAGAGCGAGGGCTACTCCAACACTATCACGGTGCCATTTTGCCCCGAGAGTGAGCTGTCGGGCGTGGGCTACAAAGACTTTATTCCTGCCATCTGGTATCAGCGCAAGGTTTCCATTCCAGCAGCATGGAACGGCAAGAAAATCCTTATCCATTTTGGAGCAGTAGATTACTTTGCCACTCTCTATGTCAACGGTAAGGTAGCTGGTCGCCACTGGGGTGGTAGTTCTTCCTTTGAGATAGACATTACCGACTATGTCAAGGCTGGCGAAGAAGCTAACCTCATTCTCTGGGTAAAGGACGATGTGCGCTCTGGCACCCAGACTGGCGGAAAGCAGAGTCACAGCTATTATTCCTCTGGCTGCTACTACACCCGCGTCACTGGTATTTGGCAGACAGTGTGGATGGAGGCTGTAGCACCGCAGGGTCTAAAGGGGGTCTATGTCAAGCCCGACCTCGACAACAGCCGCTTCATCCTCGAGCCTGCCTTCTATGCTTTGGAGGATGGCATGCAATTCCGCGTCCGTCTTAAGGACAGCGGCAAGACTATCTTCACCGCAACGGAAAAATCTACCCGCCCGATGACGGTGATGGTGCCCGTCAAGAATGTCAAGACATGGTCGCCTGAGAGTCCGTTCCTCTATGATTTGGAGTACGAGGTGCTCAATAAGCAGGGCGAGGTCATCGACCGTGTCAACAGCTATGCAGGAATGCGCAAGATTCATATTGAAGGTAATCGCTACTACCTCAACAACAAGCCGCTCTACCTCCGTATGGTACTCGACCAGGGCTTCTATCCCAAAGGAGTGTGGACAGCTCCCACTGACGCCGATCTCAAGGGCGACATTGAGCGCTCTATGGCAGTGGGCTTCAACTCTGCTCGTCTGCATCAGAAGGTGTTTGAGGAGCGTTTCCATTATTGGGCCGACAAGCTTGGTTATCTCACTTGGGGCGAGTCCGCCTCTTGGGGTATGGATGTCAACGGTGCAGCAGCAGCCCGCAACTTCCTCATGGAATGGCAAGAAGTGGTGGAACGTGACCGCAATCATCCTAGCATCATCACCTGGACTCCGTTTAACGAAACTTGGGGTCGTGGTAGTGATGGTATAGCTCACGACCGTTTGCTTGGCGATGTGTATGACCTCACCCACCGCATCGACTATCGCCCTGTGCATGATGTCAGCGGCGGTTATCATCAGGCTAAGACCGACATCTGGTCATTCCACGACTATGAGGGCAACGCTGCCGAGTTGAAAAAGCAACTTACTCTCAAGGGCGACGGCTCTGTGCCCACCCTTGATGCAAGCAAAGAGGCTAAGTATAAAGGGCAGCCCTATTTCCTCGATGAAATCGGAGGAATTGGTTGGGTTATCGAGAAGTATGCCGAGAATACTTGGGGCTATGGAGAAGGCCCCAAGGACCTCAACGCTTTCTACACCCGCTTGGAGAGCACGGTGGACACAGTGCTAACTTTTGACTATATCAATGGTTACACCTACACCCAGCTCACCGACGTGGAGCAGGAGCAAAACGGTATCTTCACTTACGACCGTCAGCCTAAGTTTGACGCCGCCAAGTTGCGCAGCATCTTCGGCAAGGAGCCGGAGTGGTACAAGCAATTATTAAAGTCACAAAGTGGTAAAACCAAATAACTAACAAACATATAAAAATGAGAAAGATTAGATTTATTGCAATCGCTGCATTGGCAGCATTTATGATGTCCTGTGGCAGCAAGCCTTACGACGCAGGCAAAGTGAGCGACCTTACCGACCGCATGTTCAGCCTCACTCCGGAGGACTATCCCGAAGTAGTAAAGCAGCTTGACGGTATCCTTACCTATTTCGAGCAGAACTACACCGCCGAGGAGTTGAAGGAAAACGAGCGTAAAGTAATGCAAGGCGAGAATGGCTTCGGCAGCGACACCGAACTCTTCAAGAGCATGAATCAGCTTGATAATGCCCTCTACGGCATGGATGGCCAGATGGACGAAGCTACCAAGAAAGCCTACGATGAGTTCCAAAAACGTCGTACAGCTTTCAGAGGCTTTTAACAACTTATACCCTTGACAACAGTGCTTACAGGCGAAGAGGCGTTGCGCTATAGCCGCCACATCAAGCTGCCTGGCTTCGGCACCGAGGGGCAGCAAAAACTCAAGACCGCCCGCGTCCTAATCATTGGCGTGGGCGGCCTCGGTTCGCCGGCAGCCCTCTATCTTGCGGCAGCCGGGGTGGGCACCATCGCCCTTATGGACGGTGACAAGGTCAGCCTCAGCAACTTGCAGAGACAGATACTCCACGCCACTCCCGACGTCGATAGAGTCAAGACTCTCTCCGCTAGCGAGAAGTTGCAGGCGCTCAATCCCCATATCTGCGTCGAGACGATAGACGAGATGCTTAGCCCTGCCAATGCGCAGCAGACCATCGCGGCCTATGACTTTATTATCGACGCGACCGATAGCCTCGAAGTCAAGTATCTTATCAATGACACCTGCGTAGCTCTTGGCAAACCTTATAGCCATGCAGCCCTCTTGCAGTATGAAGGGCATCTATTCACCTATGTGCCAGGTACAGCTGACTTACGCACCATCTTCGGCTCCCCGATAGAAGGGGAAGGAGGGGGACAGTGCTCCCAAGCAGGAGTGCTAGGAGCCGCTGCGGGAGTGCTCGGCACTCTGCAGGCAGTGGAATCTATCAAACACATCACCGGTATCGGCCAACTCTTCACCAACCGCATGCTCACCTTTGACGCCCTAACCCTTGCGTTCCGCGAGATAGAAGTATAGTTAAAAAAATGTAGTAAAAAAGGAGATAAAAGTAGACAAAAGGAGATAATGTTCAATTTTCAACGTTCAATTTTCAATGTTTTTTACTACTTTTGCTGCAGAATAAATTTAGGGAATATGAATAAAAGATTATTTGTTATTTATTATTTGTTATTTGTGACCATTGTATGCTTTGGCCAAAGGCGCACTTTCGATCAGGCTTGTGAAATAGCTGCTGCTAAGTTGTCTGTCAGTGCTACTTCGCTGCAGGCAACCCTGTCGCCCTATGCCCGAAGCAAGGGATATGTATCTGCCGATGCCGCGGCGGAGCAGCCTTACTATATATTGCATCCCCAACAGGGTGAGGGCTTCGTCATTGTGTCAGGCGATGAGCGCATGACGCCCGTGCTAGCCTATAGTAGGGAAGGCACTTTTTCTCCAGACAGTCTGCCCGACAATCTGCGGGCATGGCTGCAGCTCTACGCAACGGAGTACGAGCAAATAGTGGAAGATAAAGGAGAAAGGGATAATAGCAAATTGTCAAAGAGCAATTCATATGTGGTAGGATCCACGGAGGGTGTGGAGCCGTTTCTCCACACCATGTGGGGACAGTATGACCCTTACAACCGCCTATGCCCTGAATATAAGGCAGGCAGTCGTTCTGCTACGGGTTGCGGCGCCACTGCCATGGCTCAGTGTATGTACTACTACCACTATCCCGACTGTGCCCACGGTTCTAACTCCTACACCACCAAGACAAAAAAGTTTAACCTCAGTTGGAACTTCGACGACCACCCCATACAGTGGAGTCTTATGAAAGAGGACTATCCTGCTAGTGGCACCTCCGAAGAAGAGGGGCAGGCTATCGCCGAGCTGTTCTTCGGCTGCGGTGTATCGGTAAATATGGATTATGACGAGGAGAGTGGCTCGCAGCACGGAACGCTGATGTCCAGCCTCAATCAATACTACGGCTACGACGACGATATGGCTATCCTCAAGCGAGAGCGCATGAGTGACGAAGCCTGGCATACTGTTCTCATTGAGGAGCTCGAGGCTCGCCGCCCATTGCTAACTGCAGCTTGGACAGAATCAGGAGCGGGTCACATGTTTGTGATTCACGGCTATCAGCGTGGTGACGAAGGCACCCCTGCTTACTATATCAATTGGGGTTGGCGTGGCCGCTACGACGGCTACTATGTGATGCCAAATTTGTGCTATGACGGTGTTGAGCACAACGCCTTGTCGGAGGACATCAGTGTGATTATCGGGCTACAGCCTGAGGACGGTATCCATAACCGTGCCAACACTATACAGATTAAAGAGATTACCTCCAACAAGAACAGCATCAACCTCGACAGCGGCAACCTGCTCGATCTCAGGTTAAGCAATCTATACAGCGCAAGTCTTAAGGCTTTCAATGGGGAGATGAGAGTGTATATGGTCGATGGCGATGGAATAAAGACTCGCATTGCCTCCGCAGGTGTTAATTTAAGGCAGGGAATGGAGACAAGCATTAATCTCTATTCTATCACAGTGCCCGAGACAGTGGAGAGCGGCATCTATACCCTACAGTGCTACGCTTATGACGTCACTACAGGCACAGAGACTTCCGTTATGTCGCACAGCACTACCACTATTACTATCACCAACATAGCTGCCGACTACAGAGCCGCCGTTGCAGCCAGCCACATCCAGGTGACCAAGACTGATGAGCGCGAGCTTACTCTCTCTGCCACCAATGTGATGAATACCGCCGACCTGTCTTTCATCGGCACAATGCAGATGCTCGTTTCTGACTATGTAACAGGCCGCAACATTACCACTTTTGGAAATACCCTTACCTTTGAAGAGTTGGAAAAAGGCCATTACTTCGCCCGCACCGATACCTACAGCGGCATCCTGCCCTCCGACCTGTCCGACGGCGCATACCGCCTCAACCTTGGCGCCCGCCAAAGCAACTATACCAACTGGGGCAAGGGCAAGTAATACATCATTGAGGATGGCGTGGTCACCGATATCGACATTGATGGCTCTACGCCCTTTTGGATAGTTGACGGCACAGTTACGCTAGAGCCCCCCACTAGCCAGTTGAAATTTGTGATTGACGGTACGGTGCATAGCGAGCAGACAGTAGTGATGGGCACCCCTATCGCCCTGCCCGACACTCCCGTTAGGGAAGGCTACACCTTCACTGGCTGGGGCAGTGTGCCCGAGGTGATGCCTGCAACCGATGTCACTGTTATGGGCACATACCGTATCAACAAGTACAGAGTGCGCTTTGTGGCCAATGGCGAACTGGTCAGCGAGACCATACAAGACTACGGCACCGCCATTACAGCACCCACAGCGCCAGAGGTGGAGGGGTACACCTTCAGCGGTTGGAACGATGTGCCCGCCACCGTGCCTGCCCACGATATGGAGATATCCGCAGAACTTACTCCCAATGTGTATCACCTCACCCTTCTCGTCAACGAGCAGCCTTATCGTGTCGATGATGTGGCCTACGGTACCGAGTTGGGTACCCTCGCACCTGCTGAGGTAGAGGGCTACACCTTTGTCCGGTGGAGAGGTGTGCCTATTACTATGCCCGCCCACGACGTTGAGGTGCGCGCAGAGGTGACCATCAATAGTTACTATATTACCTTCTACTTGCCTGACAACGTGAAGTGGAGCAACCTGCAGCAGAAGTACGGTACCTCTATTGCTTTCCCGCGTGAGCCGAGCAAGAACGGCCACACCTTCAAGGGCTGGATGGATCAGAACGGCAATTTACTCGACACCACCACCACCGTGCCTGCCTACGATCTCACCTACACAGCCCAGTTTGAAGTCAACCGCTACGCTGTGCGCTACACCGTGGATGGTGAGGCTTACCACACTGACTCTGTAGCTTATGGAGCAGACGTGGTGCTTATAGCCGACCCTGTGAAAGAGGGGCACACTTTCGTGCGCTGGCGAGGAGCGCCTGCCACCATGCCCGCCTACGATGTCGAGATACGCGCAGAGTTTACCATCAACAGCTATTTCATCACTTTCTATCTGCCTGACGACGTGAAGTGGGGCAACATGCAACAGAAGTACGGCACCTCCATCACACCGCCGCGCGAGCCGACCAAGAAAGGCCACACCTTTAGCGGATGGATGGATCAGGACGGCAACATGCTCGATGCCACGACCACCGTGCCCGACTACGACCTTACCTATATAGCGCAGTTCACGCCAAACCAATACACCCTCACCCTCCTAGTTAACGGCGTACCCTATAAGACTGAGCTCGTGGATTATGGCACCGAGCTGCTCATTGATGACTACGAAGACGACGACTACACCTACCGCTGGGACAAGCTGCCTGCCACCATGCCCGACCACGATGTGGAAGTCAATGCAGTCGTTACTGCTATTCAAGGCCTGGAGTCAAGAGGCAAGGGTCAAGAGAATGACGTTTACTACGATTTGCAAGGTCACAAGGTAACCAATCCTGTGAAGGGTCAGATTTACATTCGAAACAAGAAAAAGATTGTTTATTAAGCAACGAAAAGGATATTAATTTCCGTTTGATGTTTTGCTCCGAACGCGAACAGAGATAAATCTGGCGCGAACAGGGATAAATCTGATACGAACGGGGAAAAATATGACGCGAACAGAGATAAATTTTACGAGCTCTGTTTTAGGTTATGCGACGGCGGTTTTTAGAAAAAAGCGCCGTCTTTTTGTTGATATGTCAGAAAAGATTGCTATCTTCGCAGCGACAAAATAACTAAATACTACAGCTATGAAAAAGGCATTGATTTCAGTTTTCGTACTCGTTTTCGGTTTCGTTAATGTTTGGGCTGAGGACTACGGCTTCAAGGTGGGCGGCGTGAGCGTGACCTCGTCGAACTGTACCAACATTACGGGCGATAATATCAAGCGCTACAAGGACGGCGTGAGCTATAAGGCTTCGTACAACCCGTCGACCAAGACGCTGACGCTTAAGAACATCAAGATAGACCGCACGGGCTCTGACAACCGCGCCATTTACAACACCGGTTGCGACGGGCTGACCATCGTGTTGGACGGAGCGGCATATCTAAAAGCTGCCAATTCGTCTGCCGTGCGCTGCGAGAAGAAGACTACCATCAAGTGCAAAAACGTAGGTGTGCTTGAGGACTTTTATATTGGCGGAGACCAGGAGAATGCCATCTACCTCACCAATGGCATTACGCTGACTTTCGATAGTGCAGCCGTGATTATTAACGGCGGCAGCAACAGCAGCGCCATAGAGGGCAAAAATGCTACTGAGAAGATTGTGGTAAAGAATTCTTCGTTGTATATTGGCATAGACACAGGCAATGAATATTATGCCCTGAGAGATATCGGGTCGCTGCAGGTGCAAGCCTCGGCCATACGCTTGATAGGACGTACAGCGTATCAATCACCGGTAAAGAATCTCAAGGCCTTCTCATTGTCATCGGGCACGTATGTATTGCCTTCAGTAGATGGAGAGATAGTTTACAACTCCACTAAGGGAACATTCGTGTTGAAGTCAAGCGGAGAGGAATTTAAGAATTTTATCAGGATAAGCGAGGCAGTGCCTATTGACGAAGCGCATTTTCCCGACGCGACATTCCGTAGTGAAATTCGTGTTAAAATCAACGACACCTATATCATACAAAAGAACCCGCTTGGTGTGGATGGCGACCATATAGGTGTTCTCAAAATATACGACAACACTACGGCAATGTCTAACATAACTATTCCAAGCAAGGGCATCACGTCGCTGAAGGGAATAGAGTACCTGCCGCATGTAGGTGTTCTCTACTGCCAGGACAACAGTCTCACATCCCTCGACCTCTCGAAGAATAAGGAACTAAAGAATTTGGATTGCTCCAACAACCAATTGACGACACTCAAATTGCCAACTTCGGCACCACTCGCCTCTATAGCGTGCTACAACAACAAGCTCACCTCACTCAATCTTGCAAGTTTTAGTAGTACTTTGCAGAATGTTTATTGCAGCGACAATATGCTGACGTCGTTGACTCTCCCGTCGAGTGCAAGCCAACTCACTACCGTAGAATGTTGGAACAACCAGTTGACATCGCTCAAGATGCCGACAGATGCTACCAATTTAAAAACGCTCTATTGCTACGGCAACAAGATATATGGCGATGCCACGACACAGTTTGTCAATTCTCTGCCTCAACGGAGCGGCTCAAAGGGTGGTGTAGAATTTGTAGATCACAGCAACGCCAATGAGGGAAACAAGTGTACTTCGGCGAATTGCATAACTGCAGAATCCCGCGGATGGATATTGCAGCACAACGATGGTACAGGATGGAAACAGACCAATGGCTGCCCGCATTACTTTAATCTTACCTATAAGGTTGACGGTGAGGAGTATAAAGTCCTCAGTATGCAGGAGGGAGCCAGCATCACTCCGATAGAAGCCCCCACCAAGGAGGGCTACACCTTCAGCGGATGGAAGAACGTGCCGACCACAATGCCCAGCAATGACGTAGTGGTGACAGGCACCTTCACAGCCAACAAATATACGCTGACATACGTAGTAGAAGGTGAGACTTACAAGACCTACGAAGTAGCGTACGGCACTACCATCAGGCCAATAAACGCACCCGAAAAGGAGGGCTACACCTTCAGCGAATGGGAGGGCCTTCCCACCACCATGCCTGCCCACGACGTAGAGGTATCGGCAAAGTACGATATAAATACATATCATATCGTCTATTATGTAAATGATGGGATTTATTGGGTACAAAATGTAAAATATGGTGACCCTGTTACTCCGCCAGACCTTCCTCCCCACAGGAAAGGCTACTACTTTACGGGATGGAGAGATGTTCCCGAGACTATGCCCGCCCACGATGTGGAGATAAGGGATTGGTATGTATTCGACACTTTCACCATCACATACTATATTGACGGTGAGGAGTACGCTTGTGCAACTTTCGACTACATGTCACCCATCACTCCGCTCGAGGCGCCCACCAAGGAAGGCTATACCTTCAGCGGCTGGACCGAGCTGCCCGACACGATGCCTGCCGAGGATATAGAGACACACGGCTCGTACACTATCAATAAATATACCATCACCTACATCGTTGACGGCGAGGAATATACCAGCGAGACACTCAACTACGGAGATCCAATCATAGCACCCGATGCACCCATAAAGGAAGGCAGCACCTTCAGCGGATGGAGCGAGATTCCTGCCACCATGCCCGCCCGCAATGTGACCATCACGGCAACCTTTGCCGCCAACCCGCACACCGTGACCTTCTATATTGACAACGAGATTTTTAGCACCAGCATACTTGGCTATGGCGCAGAGATACTGCTGCCCGCGGTGCCGGACAAAGTGGGCTACACCTTCGGTGGATGGAAAGACGTGGCGACGACTATGCCCGACCATGACCTGGAGTACCACGCATGGTACGAAGCAATCAGCTACAATCTCACATATTACGTCGGCGGCGTTATCTATAAAATCACAAGCATGAAGTACGGCGACCCCATCACCCACGAGGAAGACCCCGAGGATGACGACTACTTCTACGCCTGGGAGGACGAGCCCACCACTATGCCCAACCATGATGTGGATGTCCACGCCGTTGTCACCGGTATTCAGAGTCTGGGGTCAAGAGTCGAGAGTCAAGAGAATGACGTTTACTACGACTTGCAAGGTCACAAGGTAACCAATCCCGTGAAGGGCAATATATACATTAGGAACAAGAAAAAGATTGTTTATTAAGCAATGAAAAAGATATTATTTTTCGTTTTCGTTTTTGTTTTCGTAAATGTCTGCGCCGAAGACTACGGCATCAAGGTAGGCGGAGTAAGCGTGACCTCGTCCAACTGTACCAATATTACCGGTGACAGGATTAATTGCTACAAATCCGGGCAGGAGTATTACGCCAAGTATAATCCCTCAACCAATACTCTCACGCTGAAGAATGTGAGCATTATACGCACAGGTAAGAACAACCGCGCCATCTACAACACAGGCTGCGATAATCTCACCATTGTATTAGACGGTCCGAACCTCTTGATGGCCGAAGACGCCGCACCCGTGAGAGTGGAGAAACACACCGTAATCAAGACGACAAATACCAAGGACATCAAGGACTGCATGATTATCGGAAAGAATGAGGATGGTATCTATATTGCCGATGGAAAATGGCTGACTCTTGCAGATGCCGCTCTCTATGTGAGCGGTGGCAGCAACAGCTGCGGAATCGTGGGACAGAAAGGCACCGAGAGTCTCTTGCTGAGAAACGCGTCGCTATGGGTGGACAGCAGAAATAGCGACAACAGCGATGGCTATGCCCTTTGGGACATAGGGCTTCTGCGCCTGCAAGATGATTCGGCTATAAAAATAGAAACTGACAAAAACTGCCCGGTAAAGAATCTCCGTAAGATAGAACGGACGTCAGGAACGAACATCCTGCCCAATAAGGTAGGCGATGCATACAAATCAGTAGTGTACAGCAGCAAGCAGCAGACATTCCTCTATAAAAGTAGCGACAGCACTAAAGTGGACAAATTAGTCCAGATATGTTTTGCGTACAATATCAACACATACATGTTTCCTGACGATACCTTCCGAAGCATAATAAGAAACATGAGTATAGGTAGAGACGGTTATCTGATTATGAACAATCCATACGGTCAGATAGAAGGCAACATCAACAGAGAGTTTATGCATGACGAAGTGAGTGCGATAAAATCTATGACTGTAGATGAATATGCAGTTGCCTCGCTGAAGGGAATAAAATATTTCCCCAATCTGGAAGAACTTGTTTGCCACGGTCTGTCGCTGACAGAACTCGATCTTTCGGAGAACAGGAAGCTGAGGGAGGTGGACTGCGTCAACAACAAACTAACCTCACTCATCTTGCCTGCAAGCAGCAGCCTGAAAAGAATAGATTGTTATGGCAACAAATTCACTACGAAAGCTGTGACGCAAATCATCGACAGCCTGCCTACTGTGACAGATACAAGATATGTGTATCTTGTGGACCACTCCAATAGCGCGGAGGTAAACAAATGCTCTGCCCAGCAAGTAAAAAAGGCAGAAAAGCGCGGATGGAAAATCATGCATAACTATAACGGCAGCTGGACTCCCACCGCGGGATGCCCCCATATCTACAAGCTGACTTACTACATCGATGACACAGTATATAAGACTGTCGAGGTGGAAGAAGGCAAGGCCGTTACCCCGCTGGCCAATCCTGAGGATGACGACTACTTCTACGCCTGGGAGGACGAGCCCACTACTATGCCCAACCATGATGTAGAGGTTCATGCCGTCATTACCGCGATTCAAGGTCTAGAGTCTAGAGTCAAGGGTGAAGAGAAGGGCATCTACTACGACGTAAATGGGCGCAAGGTAACCAATCCCGGAAAGGGTATTTACATCCGAAACAAGAAAAAGATTGTTATTAAGTAACTTTTTCTAGTTCACAAGTTCTCTTCCGTTGATTTCGAGCAGACGGAAGTCAAGCTGCCGCTTTTCGAGGTTGGCGGCTTCGACGCGTATGCGGCACGGGTCGCCGATATTGATGCGGCGGTGGGAGCTGCGCCCGGTGGCGCACAGGCGGTCGGGGTCGTAGTTGTAGTAGTCATCGAGCAGGGTGTGCATCATAACGAGTCCCTCGCAGTGGCTCTCGTCAAGTAGCACATAAATGCCGAAGTCGGTGATGCCGCTTACCTTGCCGGTGAACTCCTGTCCTAGGCGGTCGGCCATATATTCCACTTGCTTATACTTGATGGAGGCGCGCTCGGCGTTGGCGGCCAGCTGTTCCATCTCGCTGGAGTGCTCACATTGCTCCTCGCAGCGTAGCTGGTTGACGCTGCGGCCGTCCTGCTCCAGATAGCGTGTGAGCAGGCGGTGAACCATCTGGTCGGGGTAGCGTCGTATGGGCGAGGTGAAATGGGTGTAGTAGCG
>JAFZUB010000072.1 GCA_017618515.1 Bacteroidaceae bacterium | reverse complement strand
CGAGGCTATGGCTGCCGTGCTGGGTCACACTCAGTCACTCCACACCAACGCCCTTGATGAGGCTATCGCCCTGCCTACCGACTTCTCAGCCCGTATTGCCCGAAACACGCAGATTTACATCCAGAACGAGACGAAAGTCTGCAAGCAGATTGACCCGTGGGCTGGTTCCTACTACGTGGAGACGCTGACTAACGAGCTCGTCCATAAGGCATGGGAGCACATTCAGGAGATTGAGAAGCTGGGCGGTATGGCCAAGGCTATCGAGACCGGCGTGCCTAAGATGCGTATCGAGGAGGCTGCTGCCCGCACGCAGGGCCGCATCGACACTGGCAAGCAGATTATCATCGGTATCAACAAGTATCGTCTGGAGCACGAGGATCCTATCGATATCCTCGAGGTGGACAACACCGCAGTGCGCAAGCAGCAGGAAGCCGCTCTGGCCGACCTGCGCGGTAAGCGCGATGAGGCTGCCTGCAAGGCTGCCCTGGAGGAGATAACCAAGTGCGTTCAGGAATTTGCCGACGGCAAGAAGAGCGAGAACAACCTCCTCGCCCTCGCAGTGAAGGCTGCAAGCCTCCGTTGCACCCTCGGCGAGATAAGCGATGCCTGCGAGGCTGTCGTAGGACGCTACAAAGCAGTAATCAAAACCATTAGCAACGTGTATTCATCAGAGAGCAAGACTGACGACACCTTCAAGGAAGCGCGCCGTCTCACCGAAGAGTTTGCAAAGCGCGAGGGCCGTCGCCCGCGTATAATGATAGCCAAGATGGGCCAGGACGGTCATGACCGTGGTGCCAAGGTTGTAGCTACCGGCTACGCCGACTGTGGCTTTGACGTGGACATGGGTCCGCTGTTCCAGACTCCTGCCGAGTCTGCACGCCAGGCTGTGGAGAACGACGTTGACGCACTCGGCGTCAGCTCACTGGCAGCTGGTCACAAGACTCTCATCCCCGCCGTTATCGAGGAGCTGAAGAAGCTCGGTCGCGAGGATATCGTGGTGACCGCCGGTGGTGTGATACCCGTCAACGACTACGACTTCCTCTACAAGGCTGGCGTAGCTGCCATCTTCGGCCCAGGTACTCCCGTCACCTACTCAGCAGTAGAGCTGATGAAGATTCTGCTCGGCGAATAGGCCGCAGCATAATAATAAAAGGTGGGACTTCTCAACGGAAGCCCCACCTTATTTATTATCAATATAGATGTGCTACTTTATCTCTACCTTAGTGTCGTTGACGATATAGATGCCTAGGGGCAGAGAGATGCTGGCGGTGCCTTTCACGGTAAGGGCGAGCACGAACTTGCCATCGAGGGTGTAAACGCGCACCGGCACATTGTCGCCGCTGAACTGCAGGCCTCCCTTGCGCGGAGTGATGTTGAGGTCGTTGCCCTTATCGGTTGCGACAACGGGGGCAACACCAGTGATATCACCACTGGCTGCGATAATCTCTGAAGAGAGACGGCTGAGGCTGAAAGCAGTGATGGCGGAGTTGCTGTAGGCAGGCAGATTGTAGAGCACGCTGAGGGTGACCTCTGTCTCATGGGGCACGGTGAAGGTAACGCTACCGTCGTTGAGCGAAGCGGAGGCGAGCGCCGTGGCGATATTCTCAAGAGTGGCGGGCTTGGAGCCCATGGTAGCCACGAGCAGACAGTCGTTGGTATTGTCAGCAGTGTTGCTCTGAGCACTGAAGCGATAGACGCCTGTGGGCAGAGTGACGGTCTGGTAGAGACTCTTGTCAACGCCGTCGGAGGAGAATCCAGCCCACGAGGTGGTGAAGGCGAGAGTGCTGCCGTCTGTGGTGTTGACGAAGACTCCGGATTCCTCAGTGGGCAGAATGTCGCCCTGCCATGTGGAGGTGGCGGTGCCGTGCTCAAGGGCTGCTCCGGTGGAGACAGCCGTGGAGGTGTGGAGGAAAGGAGCCTGGTAATTGGTGAGGTGCTGCGAGGTGATGTCGGTCTCGTCGCCGATGGTGGAGGGAGTGTTGATGCTGAGACTGAACACACCGTCAGACTTCACATAATTGGTGCCAACGGCCGACTGGAAACCAGCGAGGGTGCCATGAGCAGCGTTGGAGGTCTCGTCCTTAGCAGTGGTGGTGAGCTCGTCGAACTTATAGTAAACGAGCAGCTTGTCGCTGGACTCTGCGGTGGCGATATCGGTGATGGGGTCGTTGCAGATGGCGGGCAGATTCTCTTCTTTGAAACCATTGCCCCAGATACGCAGCTCGTCGATGTTGGCAGCCATAGAAGTGTTCTCGCCTCCAATCACGAGGTCATCCCATGCGGGGCTGGCGAGGATGGGCGAGAAGGAAGCCATCTGCTTGCCGTCGCGGAAGAGATAGAGGCGCGAGCCGGAGAGAGAGATGGCGTAGTGGTGCCACTCGTTGCGGATAACGAAACCCTCGGGCGAGACAACACTCTTATTGTTGACAGTGACGGTCATGACGCCTTTGGCATCAGTGGCGACGGCGAACACACCATTGGAGGTGCGCATAGCTCCTGCGTTGAGCTGCATCGACGGATTCATCCACCACTCCACGGTGAACTTGGCAGTGCGTGCGGGGAAGGGTGAGGGAATGGTGAGCGACTCGGACTTGTTGCGGAAGTAGAGTCCGGTCTTGGAGCGAGTGCTGCATACGCAGAGCGCGTCGGTGAGAGTGGAGGACGAGCCAGTCTCGCTGTCGGTGAGGGTGATATCGTAGCGTCCTACGGCAGTGGGAACGAAGGTGGAGGAGCCTCCGAGAATGAGTGTGCGGCTCTTGTCGTTAGAGATGGTCCATACGAGGTTGTCGGGAGTTGCTCCGCTGGCCTCTATGAGCTCGATGGTCTCAGAGGGAAGCACCACGTTGGGCTCCACGCGGAAAGCCATGTTGCGCACTCCAGAGCTGACGGTGAGGTCTTTGCTCATGGTCACGGTGCCGGTAGCATTGGTGGCAGTGAGCGTGACAGTGTAAGTGCCGTCGGCGGGATAGGTGGCGGTGGCATTGTAGGTGGTCTGCGTCTGGTCGCCTGTGGACCCAGGAAGGCTCCACTTATAAGTGGTGGCGATGCCATCGGAGTGATTGAGCAGCGAGACGGTAGCTCCTGCGGAGCGGTCGGGCTGATAGATATCGAAGTCGATGGTGGGCAGGTCTGCAGCAACGACAGTGACGGTGTCGGAGATGGTGAGCTTTTCACCATTGATGTTGTAGGCAGTGAGGGTAACGATATAGTTGCCTGCCTTGGGGAATATGAAGGAGGCTTCCTTCAGGTCAGTCTTAGAAAAGCGCGTCTTTGGCTCTGTCCACTTCCAAGAAGTGACGGAGCTATTGACCTCTACGGTAGCCTTTGCCTCAAGACCTGCTGTAAGGATGGAATCGCTAAAGGCAAAGGAGGCACTCATAGGTGCGGGCTCGCTGTTAAGAATGGTAGTGTCTTCCGCGAGGGTGGTAGGGTCTGTGCGCAGGTAAGTGGCGTGGTTGCCGTGTGCTGCATCACGCAGTTTGACAACGCCGTCCACCTCTATCTCATCCATTTTGAAGTAGGCTAGCAGGTCAGCCTCTGACGTAGGGTTTACGAGTTCGGATGCCATATCGGCCTGCACCTCAGCGGCGGTGCGGGTGGTCTTCCAGATGCGCACATCGTCGATCCACCCGTTGAGGTAAGACCTGTTGGAGCCAAAGACGAGATCGCCTATGGCGGCGATGCCATTGTATCCTCCGGCGGGTACAGTGCGTTTCCACTCTCCATTGATGTAGAGATTGATGCGGCTGCCGTCGAGGGTGATGGCGAGATGATTCCACTCATGCTTTTTGATAGCGTTGGTGGAGGACTGCACTCTCTTGGTGGAGGTGTTGTCGAAGCCAGCGCTCACGCGGCCCGACTGGTCGTAAACGATGAGAAAGGTGCCCCAACCAGGACCAACTTGGTTGCTGTTGGCGATGAGAGTGTCGGGTTTGAACCAATACTCTATGGTCACATTGCTCTGGGCTGCGTCGAAGATGCCGGGGATGGTGAATCCGTTGTCAACAAAGTGGCGCGCCTCATTGTTTTTCTTCTCATAGATGTTGGGCACAACGGCTTTGTTTGACGGCTCCGACTCACCAGTGGTGTAAACAGCGGTGACGGTGTAGGTGGAGGTAGGGTTTGCTATGGTGTAGGAGAGAGTGTTCTTGGAAAGAGCGGTCTCCTCCACATCGTTGGCATAGACCTTGTAGCCCTGCAGCTGGGCTGTGGTTGAGGAAGGGATGTCCCACTGCAGGAGACCATTGACGTTAAGTGTGGCGTTGCGAGGAGCGTTGTAGCTCTCGGGAGTGGCTGCCGCGGTAAGCAGTATGGTGCCTGTGGCGTGGCTAACAGTGACGGGCTCAAGAGTGAGCGGTGTCTGCTCGCCCTCGGGGTTGTGGGTGTAATCAATCACCGAGCAACTGTGGATAGTGCCCTCGCCGGTGCCAGCAGTCTGCGGCTTGACATACACGAAGTACTTGATGCGTGACCCTTCGGGCACCTCGCTCACGAAGTCGGAGATGTCAAACTGCACAGTCTTGGGAGTAAGCAATGCGCCGTCGTTGATACCTATATAGTTGGCCTCGCCGTCAGCAAAGGTCAGGCGGGTGAACGACTTGAGAGTGTCGGGCTCCGTAGCGTCGGGGTTAAGGCTGTAGCCAATGGCGAAGTTTACCTCCGAGCTCTTGGTATAGTCCATATTAATCTGCACTACACGGTCAGGAGTGCGCTCCTCTACTTCTTGTGCCAACTGCAGAGCGAGATCGATAAACTGTCCGCCGCTGGTCTGCTTGACATGGATGGCAATGAGGTTGTCGCCATTGGGTATGACAGCCTTGCGGGTGTTGGAGGTGAAGCCTACGGTCTTATAGTCGGTGAGGTAGCCGGTGGCGGAATAGACGAGCGAGCCGTTGAAGTAAACCTCCACGTCCTCGTCGTTGTATATAATCATCTGTAGCTTGGCCAGTTCCTCTTCGGTGAGGTCGAGGCTTACTGTCTTGCGGAGCCAGATGTCGGTGGTGGTCCAGCGTGTGCCGTAGGTCATGTTAGCCAGACCGTTGGCGCCGAAGCCGGAGTTGCCTACCATCCATTCGCCGTCGTCGAAGTCGGTCTTCTGCCATCCGGTGGCAGGCTGCGTGGTAGTGTAGCGCCAGCTCTGCGGACTGATATTGGCGGGTGGTAGGATATAGACTTCCTCTATACCTTCGTGCTCGATGAGATTGCGGTTGGCTTTGTAAATTTTGTTGATATCGGTCTTGACCATACGGTCGTAGGTCATCATACCGTTGACCTCAATCTCCACATCGGTGAGCTGCGTATAGACAGCGGCCGACATGCCCTTGTAGGTCTTGTAGAAAGCCAGTTTGTTGAGGTAGTTGCAGACAGTGCTGTCATATTCTTCCGCATCTTCCACTGAGGCATAGCCCCAGCCCTCGCCTTTCCAAAGGTGGCCGTCGATGGCATACTTGATGCCGCCGTACTCACCGTCAGCCGTGGCTTGTGCCTTGGTGGTGGTGGGAGCCGAGGGGGCGGGATAGGGATGGTTGTCGAAGATGTCGCCGTAGCCGTAGTGGGTCCAGCCCGAGGCCTCGTCGATAAGGCGTGTCTTGTCGAGCGAGCGTACAAGATCAACATATTTCTTTGTGTCGTGCTGTCCGCCGGCTTCGTTGAAGATGACCCAGTTGATGATAGATGGGGTGTTGTAGTGCAAATTGACCATGGCCGTGAGTTCGGGCGTGAACATATTGGCATCGTTGGTGACACCGTCGTCCTTGCTGCCGCCGTAGTTCATAGAGGGCATGTCTTGCCAAACCATCAGGCCGAGCTTGTCGGTCCAGTAATACCAGCGGCGCGGCTCCACCTTGAGGTGTTTGCGCACCATATTGAAGCCATACTTCTTCATCTGCACGATGTCATACTGCATAGCCTCGTCGGAGGGCGGGGTGAGGTTGCTCTCAGGCCAGTAGCCCTGGTCGAGCGGACCGGTCTGGAAGACAAACTCATTGTTGAGCATCATGCGGTAGTAGCCGTCCTTGTCGCGGGCCAGACTTATCTTGCGCATACCGAAGTAACTCTGCACCTCGTCCTTCTTGCCGTCGGTGTCGAGCAGTTCTAGTTTGAGGTCGTAGAGGAACGGATGGTCGGGGTTCCATAGGTCGGGGTTGGTGATGCTGAGCACAATGTCTTCGCCAGGCTGTCCCTCGCCCTCGGCTACCTTTTGGGTGCCGTGGTAGGCAGTGGCCTTGATCTTTGATACCTTGTCGGTGTCACCACCGGCAGTGGCGTTGATGGTGAGTGTCTCGGCGTCAATGTCGGGCGTGAGGTGGAAGTCCTGAATATAAGAGGGGTTCACGGCCTCCAGCCACACCGTCTGCCAGATGCCGGAGCAGGCTGTGTAGAAAATGCCTCCGGGGTTGCGCACCTGTTTGCCGCGAGGCACTGACCAGCGGTCGGTGGGGTCAAACACCTTGAGGGCCACCTCGTTTTGTTGCCCGAACTGAATATAGTCGGTGATGTCAAACGTGAAGGGGTCGTAGCCACCGTCGTGGCTGCCCACCTTGGTGCCGTTCACATAGACGGAGCAACGCCAGTCAACGGCCTCGAAGTTGAGCAGAACGCGCTTGCCAGTCCAGCTGGCGGGCACCGTGAAGTCGCGTCTGTAGGCCATGCTCTCGTAGTGGGTCTTCAGTCCACTGAGTGCACTCTCCACGCAGTAGGGCACGAGAATCTCATACCATCCTGAAGTGGGGATGTTGTCGTTGTAGGAGGCCATAGAACTGAAATCCCAGAGACCGTTGAGGTTCATCCATTCGGAGCGTACCATCTGTGGACGCGGATATTCAGGCAAGGCGTTGGTAGGACTCACTGCAGCGGCAAACGGAGTCTGGATGGTTACCTTGGCCATCTTCCAATCAGCCTTAAGGCTGCCGGGGCACATCATCATAGTGACCATAGCCACCAGCAGCAAACGGAAAAACATAGAATGCTTCATAATCGTTTTTTTAGTTTCAAGTTTGTCACCGCAAAATTACAAAAATCTCATTATTCTCAATTGCTAAATCCTTACTTTTTACTATTTTTTACTGCATTTTGGGGCTGAGCAAGAATTTTTTCGTAACTTAGCAACGGCAAAATGTGAACATTAACTAATAACCTTTATCAATATGATTAGAGTTAGAATCCTTTCCGTGTTAGCTGGCCTCTTTGTGGTAGGCCTTCTCAGCGCCGCTACCCCTGACATTAAGTATTACCAGCCGCGCGAGCTTATACAGGTTAGCACCGACGATGTGCAAATCCCATTTGACCAGACCGAGGCATCGGTATTCGTGACTGCCAAGTCGCCCTACGAGTTATACTGCCGCAGTAAATGGCTCACTGCGAGCGAGAAGGATGGTTTGATTGTCATCACTGCACAGAAGAACGAGAGTTTCGTGCCGCGCACCGCACGCATCATACTCACCACCAAGAAGGAGAATGTGTCGCGCGTGGTAACCGTGACTCAGAAGCCGGAGCCTGGACACGACCAGTTTTTCGCGCTGCCTACTTCAGGCAACTTTGTGAAGCTGGCAGACCTAGATCTCAGCCACGCTACTCACGATGAGTATATCAAGGAGATACTGGTCAACAAATCCGTTGACGGACGTAAGATTCGTATTAAGAACAACACATACGAGTCGGCCATTGCCACTCACGCACCATCCACGTTCAAGATAAAGCTCAACGGTGCAATGCGCTTTGTTTGCGACCTCGGTATCGATGACGAGATACTCACCCGCACTGTAAGCAATCACGGCAACGCCCTCTACAAGGTGCTGCTAGACGGCAAGGAGGTGGCAGCAGGCCGTATCACCATTCTCGACAAGCAAGCAGTGCATCTTGACATCAATACCCACGGTGCTAAGATGATGGAGATAGAGTTTGACCCCGATGGTTCTAATTGGGGCGACCATATCGACCTAGGCAATCCGTATTTCGAGCTTACCGCCGACAAGCCCGAGGTAGTGGAATAGGAACATGAATTCCCTGAAACACCAGATCACCACCTCGATGGCCATGCTGCCTGTCAGTATAGCCATCGCGGTGGTGTTATGGTTGTGGCAGGCACCGCATACACTGGAGAGTGGAGCGGGACTGGCGTGCGTGCTGATACTAACATTAGTGTTGCGCTGGCAGAGCAACACGCTGCAACTTATCAGGGTGCGCAGTTGGGCTGTTTCATCCATATTTGTTGTGTTAATGGCTGTGTGTGCCCCGCTTCATGGTTGGAACGTGGAGGTGATGGGCATTACGACGCTATATATGATGCATTTGGGCGGACTATTGTTCTCCACCTATGTATCTCGGCCGCATTTGCCGGTGTTTATCAGTTCTTTGGCGTTAGGCTGCCTGACGATGGTGTTACCTCAGACGGTGTGGCTGCTGCCCTTCAGCGTGATGGCGATGATTATGCCCTTGCGCATTTTTTCGGCACGCGTGCTTGCGGCATTGTTTCTGGGACTGCTGCTCCCCTACGAGGTGTGGGCGGCGTGGCATCTTGTGCAGGGCACACTGGTGGAGGCCTCCACGAATTTAGTGAATGGCGTAATCCCCTCCTTTTCTTCATTCGTAACTCCTAATACCTCATTCCTAACTTCTAATTCCATTCTCCTTATTCCCATACTCCTGTTTTCTCTTTTCGGGCTTGTCCATTACATGCGTAGCAGTCTTGACGACAAGATAGCCACTCGCATGCGTTATATTGT
>JAFZUB010000009.1 GCA_017618515.1 Bacteroidaceae bacterium | reverse complement strand
GATGGCCAGCGATTCCATCCCCGACAAGATGGTTATCTCGCTCAAAGGTAAGAGCGCCCTTTACAAAGGCGACCTGATGATGCTCGAGCTGGTTGCCAACGCCAACTGGGAGCGTCCTATTTACGTGGCTACCACCGTTGGGCAGGAGAATTATATGAACCTTGGCGAGCACTTCGTACAGGAAGGTCTTGCCAACCGCATCACACCGTTCCGTACCCACTACACCGACGATCGCGGCAACCTCGTATCCATAGAGGGCGTCTCTGACTTCGATACGGAGAAAGTCTACGACAACGTGATGAACAAATACAAGTACGGCAACGTGCGTCAGGAGGGTATCTACCTCGATGAGACTGTCACCCGCATGTGCTACACCCACCGCCGTCTGCTCTCTACCCTGGCCATAAGCCTCATCGATGAAGGCAAGACCGAGCAAGCTAAGAAAGTGCTCGACAAGTGCGAGCAGGAACTGCCGGCCTACAATGTGCCTCACGATTATGCCAGCGGATCACTCGACATTGCGCGTGCTTATAGCCTCACGGGGCAGAATCAGAAGGCTCAGCAGCTGCTCGACCAGCTCTGGAAGAAGTCGCAGCAATATCTGCAGTGGTACTGCTCGCTCGACGGTTACCGCTTCGATGCCTCGCAGCGCGACTGCATGATCCAGATCTACGTGATGAATCAGTTAGTAGACTTGCAGAGCTCCATCGACGAGAAGAAGGGCGAAGAGCGCGACCATCAGTTGGAGCATCTTATTCAGCTCTATCACTCTAAGGGCGGCAGATTCGAGTAACAATATGATTATTGAGCAACCCGCCATCTACCTTCGCTGGCTCTATCCCAGAGCCTACTGGAGAATGGACCGTCGCGAGAAGGCCGTCTATCTGACCTTCGACGACGGTCCCATCCCGGAGGCGACGCCCTTTATCCTCGACACCCTTAAGGTGTTCGACGTAAAGGCCACCTTCTTCATGGTGGGCGACAACGTACGCAAATATCCGGAGCTTTACCAACGCATTGTCAGCGAAGGTCACCAGACGGGCAACCACACACATAATCATATTGGCGGACTGCGCCATACCATCAAGGAATACAGCTACAACGTAGAAAAAGCCAACGCCTATATCCACAGCCATTACTTCCGTCCGCCTCACGGCTGGATGCGCATGGGCCAGTATGCCTGGCTCAGCCGTAAGTTCAAGGTAGTGATGTGGGACCTCGTCACCCGCGACTACTCCAAGTGGCTCACCGCTCAGGATGTGGTCAATAATATCAAGAAATACACCCGCAACGGCTCGATCATCACCTTTCACGACTCACTGAAGAGCATCGACAAGCTCCGTACAGCCCTGCCTGAAGCCCTCCAATGGCTCAAGGACGAGGGTTATGAATTCCGCATCTTCCCCTAAAAATCAACAATAATGAAACAATTACTAACAACCTGCTTATTAGCAACCACATTCGTTATGACAACAAATGCTCAGCCCCAGCTCCGCGCCGATAACATCGACGAGGTGCTCAAGGCCATGACCCTTGAAGAAAAAGCCAAACTACTCGTTGGCGGTGCTAACAACTTCTTCGGCACAGGAGCCGTCGTTGGCGGCGAGGCCGACCTCGTGGCAGGAGCCGCAGGTACTTCTCCGGCCATTCCCCGACTAGGCATCCCCGCCACCGTCCTTACCGACGGTCCTGCCGGCGTGCGCATCGACCCCACCCGCAAGGGCACCGATAAAACCTATTATGCCACCGCCTTCCCCATCGGCTCGTGTCTCGCCTCTACCTGGAACACAGAACTCGTTGGTCAGGTAGGTGAGGCCATCGGCAACGAAACCAAGGAATACCGCTGCGACGTCATCCTCGGCCCGGGCATGAACCTCCACCGCAATCCCCTCTGCGGCCGCAACTTCGAGTATTACTCCGAAGATCCCCTGCTCACAGGTAAGATTGCAGCCGCCTATATCAATGGCGTGCAGAGTCAGGGCGCAGGCGTCTCTGCCAAGCACTTCGCCGTGAACTCCCAGGAGACCGACCGCACCTCTGTCGATGAGCGTCTCTCCCAGCGTGCTGCCCGCGAACTCTACCTCCGCGGCTTTGAGATTGCCGTGCGTGAGAGCAATCCCTGGACCATCATGGCCTCGTACAACAAAATCAACGGCGAGTTCTCCATGGGCAACCACGATCTGCTCACCAAGATCCTGCGCGACGACTGGGGCTATAAGGGCATCGTGATGACCGACTGGATCGGCATCCGCGAAGGCCTGCCCACCACCCGCGAGGTACAGGCCGGCAACGACCTCATGGAGCCCGGCCAGCCCGCTCAGGTTGAAGAAATCATCAAGGGCGTAAAGGATGGCAAACTTGCCATCGCCGATGTCGACCGCAATGTGCGCCGCATGCTCGAATACATCGTCAAAACGCCGAGCTTCCACAAATATCCGGCCAGCAACAATCCTGACTTCAAGGCCCACGCTGCCATCACCCGCCAGAGTGCCGCTGAGGGCATTGTCCTCCTCAAG
>JAFZUB010000001.1 GCA_017618515.1 Bacteroidaceae bacterium | reverse complement strand
CGCAGCTCCGCGACATGGACACCAACGTCATCGTCGATGTCAGCGGCTCCAGTCCCGACAACTACGCCGAGTGCGCCGCAGTGGTTGACACACTCGACAAGATACCCGCCATCGAGCTCAATATCTCGTGCCCTAATGTCAAGGACGGCGGCATGGCATTTGGAGTAAGCTGCCAAGGAGCAGCCTCCGTGGTGCGTGCCGTGCGTCGCAATTATAGCAAGACACTCATCGTCAAGCTCTCACCCAATGTCACCGACATCACAGCCATAGCTCGCGCTGTAGAGGACGAGGGTGCCGATGCCGTCTCGCTCATCAACACTCTTATGGGCATGTCTATCGACATCGAGCGTCGCTGCCCGCGCCTTAGCATAGGCACTGGCGGACTCTCCGGCCCAGCCATCAAGCCTGTGGCCGTGCGCATGGTGCACCAAGTGGCCAAGGCCGTCAGCATCCCCGTCATCGGCCTTGGCGGCATAATGAATGCCGAGGACGCCATCGAGTTCCTCATGGCCGGAGCCACAGCCATACAGGTGGGCACTGCCAACTTCATCGACCCTGCTGTCAGCGGCAAGATAGTAGATGGCATCAACCAATGGCTCGACAATCACGGCGTAGCCGACGTGCATGAAATAATCAATTCAATATAATACATTAGCGTTATGAAAAAATCATTCGTATTCCCCGGTCAGGGCGCTCAGTTCCCCGGAATGGGCAAAGACCTCTACGACAACAACCCCAAGGCAAAGGAGCTGTTTGACAAAGCCAACGAGATTCTCGGCTTTGAGATAACCAAGATTATGTTTGAGGGCACTCCCGAAGAGCTGAAGCAGACTAAGGTCACTCAGCCCGCCGTGTTCCTCCACTCTGTCATCAGCGCCATCTGCGCAGGCGACAAGGCCGACTTCGATATGGTAGGCGGTCACTCCCTCGGCGAGTTCTCTGCCCTCGTGGCAGCCGGCGCCCTCAGCTTTGAGGACGGCCTCAAGCTCGTCAGCAAGCGTGCCATGGCCATGCAGAAGGCATGCGAGGCTGCTCCCTCCACCATGGCAGCTATCATCGGCCTCGACGATGAGACAGTAGAAAAGGTGTGCGCTGAGGTCTCCAAGCCCGGCAACATCGTGGTGCCCGCCAACTACAACAACCCTGGCCAGCTAGTTATCTCCGGTAATGTGGAGGCTGTCAACGCTGCCTGTGAGGCCCTCAAGGCCGCTGGTGCCAAGCGCGCACTGCCACTGCCCGTAGGCGGCGCCTTCCACTCGCCCCTCATGCAGCCTGCCAAGGATGAGCTGCAGGCAGCCATCGAGGCTACCGAGTTCAGCGCTCCCAAGTGCCCCGTCTATCAGAATGTTGATGCCAAGGCTCACACCGACGCTGACGAGATCAAGCAGAATCTCATCGCCCAGCTCACGGCTCCCGTACGCTGGACCTACGAGGTGCAGGCTATGCTCGCCGACGGTGCCACTGACTTCACCGAGTGTGGCCCCGGCAAGGCTCTCCAGGGCATGATTGCCAAGATTGCCAACGGCATCGAGGGCGTCACCGTACATGGACTGGTGTAGGAATTATGAGTTAGAGACTTTTCACTATTCTCTATCTTCTATTAACTAATAAGGCGGAGCCCATCGGGTTCCGCCTCTATTATTTATCTAAAATTAATGCTAGCGATGTTTTACTCACTCCACCCTTGCCAGGTAGAAGAGATACCACCACCCTCGTCAGTATTGAGCGTGAGGAAATACGTGTTGTCAGCGTCCTTAGTGATAGTGAACGTACCCTCGTCAATCTTCGCAGGGCTGTAAGTCTTCTCCACCCATTCACGTGAGCTGTCGCTCTTCACCACGAGAGTCTTCTCGTTAGTCCAAGTGATAGTGAAACTGTTACCGTTCACCGTGTAGGTGCCATATACATATCTCTCCACTTCTGAGTCGCTGAGCTCGTTGTCAACCACGCCTTTGAGCTTAGGATTAACGAGATGATTTATCACCTCGCCATTCGACTTGAACTGGAACGCTTGGTTTTCATTGCTTACGTTAGTCCATGTAGCCACGATGGGGGAATCGTTGTCATCGTCGTCATCGCCACAGGCTGCGAAGCCCATGCACAGCGTTGTGACCATCATCAAGGCCATCAAACGGAAAAGATTTCTTTTAATCATAATATCAAATTTTTGGGTTTATCTTTTACCTTTATAACGCAAAAAACATCGTATTATTTCGCGGAGCAAGAAAAAAGTCAGCGGCACAGTCAAAAAACCGTGCCGCTGCAATTAATTATCTGTTGATATCATATATCCGCCCTTATTTCGCAGTCATATTGAAATAGGTCAAATCGATGGAGCCAGTGGCTACTCCGCCCACCTCGTTTTGGAGCATCACATATTCCAGTCGGTTGCCGACTTCAAGGTTCCATGATGTCGTTCCACCTGCGGAGCTGCGTATTTCCTCTGCCTGGCCTTGCATTATCTCGTCCCACTTGGCGAAATGGGCGGAGATGTCAATATGCCCTTCCTGGCGCGCTGTCTCACGTACGCAGGACATTCTCAAAAATGTACTGCTACCATCGATGCTTGGAGTATCATACATCGCTAAAGCAAGTATGGTGTATTTAGCACCATCGATAGTGTATTCGCCGATTTTCGTGCCATAAACACCTTCTGCGGGTTTACTGCCCCACCAGTCATCCACGATATAGAACTCTGTCAGTGACTCTCTCATCCAGCCGTATGCGCCGATATAGCCGTACTGTGCGGAGCCAGATTTGGTGTAGCGGTAGTCGCAGGTAAAGAGCTTGGAGTTGCGGTCGATGCCATAGGGGTAGTAATAGCCCACTTTGCACTGATACTCTGAAACATTGTACCAGCTAGCCTTGAAGGTGCCGTTGTCGTAGTAGGTCATGGAGCCGCTACCGTCTGTTACGTACCACTGCTCAAATTTCCACGGTGTTCCTTCGATGTCGCCCGTTCTATTACCAGATACTAGATGGGAACTGCCCTTATGGCCATCCTGATTGGCGTCATAGTAGTCGTCGGGACCAGGGCCCGGCTCGGGGTCACCATTGATGATGTAATTGTAGATGGCAACCACGTCGGCGGTATTCACCATGTCATCGTTATTGACATCATACGTTTTGTTGACCTGAGCACTTGCAACGCCGTATAGGAACGCAGCTAGAAGTAGAAAAAATGTCTTTTTCATGGTTTATCAATTATTGTATTTGCAAAATTACATATTATTTCCGAAATAATGGCCATTCCTTAGATATAAACCTCAGTTGCCAGAGAGATGGTCGAGCAGCGCAGCACAAGCATCCTCGAGCAACGCGATGACGTACTCGAAGCCTTGGTCGCCGCCGTAGTAGGGGTCTGGAACCGTCTCTGCCTGATGCTCGCGGAGGAATGATGCCATATCAAGTATCTGCACACGACTCCCCGATG
>JAFZUB010000071.1 GCA_017618515.1 Bacteroidaceae bacterium | reverse complement strand
TTGAGGGTATTTTTGTTAATAGAGGCCAGGTCGCAGCCTATCAGCAGCGGAGAGTTCATCAAGCACCACATGGAGAAATGGGTGCGGTCTTCCTCGGTGGTGAGTCCGCGCCCTACCTCAAGCATGTCCATATCGTTGTAGTGACCCTTGCGACAGAAGGCTGAGAGATAAAGGTTTGCGTTGATGATGCTCCTCACACTCTCCCACGCACAGTAAATATCGCCAGTGGTGCGCCAAGAGCCTGCACGTCCATAGGCCCAGGTGCCGGGATATGACCAGCGGCAGATATTGAAGCGCAGCGAGTCGCGCCCTGTCTCGCGGGCTATCTTCTCAAAGGCATCGAGCGACATGCCGTAGAGTACACGGTCAGTGAGTGTATTGTCCTGGTCATGCAGCTGCATGCCTCCGCAGAAATCGACCTTTATGAAGTCGAAACCCAGCTCGTCAAACCACCAACGCATGTCCTGGTCCTGATGATCGTACATGCCGGAGCCTATGCCCCAGGGGTCACCGCTACCCTGCGAGCCGCAAGTGTTGTAGCCTACGTCGGAGTAGATACCAGCCCTGAGCCCTTTGCTGTGGATATATGCTACGAGGTCCTTGAGGCCATTGGGAAAACGCGTGGGATGAGTGAGCAACTGGCCCGTGATGGTGTCGCGCTTGCCAAAATAGCCGTCGTCAATGTTGATGTAGCGGTAGCCTGCATCGAGCAAACCCTTGCTCACCATATTGTCGGCCTGCACACGGATTAGGTTCTCGTTAATATTGATGCCGTAGGTGTTCCACGAACTCCAGCCCATAGTGGGGCCGTCCTTGGTAATCTGCGCCGTAGCAGCCAGAACACCCACCAGCATTACGCAACTAATATAATGTCGTATTTTCATCTTATAAATACTTTTATCTACTTCTGCAAAATTACAACTTTCTTCGGTTATGGCATAAAAATAAGGACACGAAATCGTTAATTCCGTATCCTTATCACTATTTGTTTTCCGTATTTACTCTGCGCGGAGAGTGAAGCGGGTAAATGCTGTAACGGTGCAGTCCTTGTCTGCCTCCTTAATGAAAGCGGACACGGTCTTGCTGCCATCCATGATGTAGTCCTGATTAAGGAGGCAAGACTCCTTGTAGAACTTGTTCATGCGGCCCTGAGCAATCTTCTGCACCATCTCCTGTGGCATGGATGCCTGCTTCTGAGCGGCGGTCTCAGTCTTGATGCGACGGATGTCGTCAGCCTGAGCCTCGGTGATGTTGCCCTTGGCAATACCCTCGGCGATATGCTCCTCGTTCTCAGCAATGTAAAGATTGTAGCCGGCCTTCTTCAGTGCGTTCTGCACAGCCTTCTCTACCTGCTCCTCGATGGTCTTCTCTACAGCAACCTTCATCTCGTTCTCCTTTACATGCTCAGGCACGTCGGCCTCAGAAATGGAAACAGGATTCATGGCTGCCACCTGCATAGCTACCTGATGGCCAACGGCCTCGCCAACGGGAGTGGACAGCTGCACCATAGTGCAAAGCATGTTCTTGCCCTGATGATTGTAAACGGAGACATTGTCACCCTCGATAGTCAGGTAACCATCAAGCTCCATCTTCTCACCAGTGATACCGCTGCGGTCAACAACAGCCTGAGCTACGTCACCGTTGCCCATGGGCAGTGCCTTTACCTCGTCGAGGGTCTTGCACTTATTGGCAATAGCCAGATCAAGGATATCCTGAGTCAGCTTGATGAAGTCAGCATTGTTAGCCACGAAGTCAGTCTCACACTTGAGGGCGATGGTGGCAGCAAAACCGGGAACGGCCTTGCAGAGCACACAACCCTCCGATGCCTCACGGTCGGAACGCTTGGCGGCAACAGCCTTACCCTTAGCGCGGATCACCTCAACGGCGGCATCAATATCATTATTGGTTTCCTCCAGAGCCTTCTTGCAGTCGCTCATACCAGCACCGGTGAGCTTGCGAAGTTTCTGAATATCAGCAATTGTAACTGCCATAATAATTTAAATGTTTAATAGTTGGAATGTCGAAAATTTAAAACTATAAGAATTACTCTGCAGCGGGAGCGTCCTCAGCAGGAGCCTCTTCCTTAGCGGCAGCCTTCTTAGTGGTAGCCTTCTTGGCAGGGGCCTTCTTCTTAGGTGCCTCCTCAGCAGGAGCCTCTTCCTTCTTGGCAGCCTTCTTGGCTGGAGCCTTCTTCTTAGGAGCCTCTTCCTCAACGGGAGCCTCTTCCTTCACAGGAGCAGCCTCCTCGGCGGGGGCCTCTTCCTTCACGGGAGCAGCCTCCTCAGCGGGAGCCTCTTCCTTGGCAGGAACCACATCCTCTATGCGGGTACGAGTACGACGGCGGCGAGTCTTTGCCTCTGCAGCCTCTTCAGCCTCGGCCTCAGCCTGAGCCTCTGCAGCCTCTGCATCAGCCTTCTCTACCTTGCGCTCCTCCAGACCCTCAACGATAGCTGCACACAGTGCATTGAGGATTACCTCTACACTCTTGGTGGCATCGTCGTTGGCAGGAATAACGAAGTCAATATTGCGGGGATCGGAATTGGTATCAACAATACCAAACACGGGAATACCCAGACGGTTAGCCTCGTGTACGGCGATGTTCTCCTTCATAACGTCAACTACGAATACTGCTGACGGCAGACGGGTAAGGTCAGCGATAGAACCGAGGTTCTTCTCCAGCTTAGCCCTCTGACGGGTGATCTGCAGCAACTCGCGCTTGGAGAGATTGGCAAATGTGCCCTCCTCTACCATCTTGTCGATGGTGGCCATCTTCTTCACGGCCTTGCGGATAGTGGCGAAGTTGGTGAGCATACCGCCCGGCCAACGCTCGTTAACGAAAGGCATGCCTACGGAGGTAGCCTTCTCAGCGATGATGTCCTTGGCCTGCTTCTTGGTAGCTACGAAAAGGATTCTCTTTCCCGACCTTGCAATCTGCTTCATTGCCTCGGCGGCCTCGTCAATCTTGACAACCGTCTTGTGAAGGTCGATAATATGGATACCATTGCGCTCCATGAAAATGTAAGGAGCCATTGCAGGGTTCCACTTTCTCTTCATGTGACCAAAGTGGCAACCTGCTTCCAATAACTGATCAAAATTTGTTCTTGACATAGTGTTTGTTGATTTGTTTACTTTCTTTTTTGGTGTTACTTAATTAACCCAACCGCACGGGTAGTCTTTTCTAAAAAAGAGTCTGGGCGGTTTAGATACTAAACTCTGTTCACATGCGCATGTATATAATAAATAAGGTATATATACTAACGCTTGCTGAACTGGAATCTGCGGCGTGCCTTTGGACGACCCGGCTTCTTGCGCTCCACCTCGCGGCTGTCGCGAGTCATAAAGCCCTGCTTGCGCAGTGCGCTCTTGTCGTCGGCATTTATCTTAACCAATGCACGGGCAATAGCCAGACGGGCAGCCTGTGACTGACCGGTGAAGCCACCGCCGAAGATGTTCAGCGTGATGTCATACTTATCGGTTGCCTCCAGAGTCTCCAGCGGCTGCTTAACCACATACTGCAGTATGGCAGAGGGGAAATACTCGGTGAGGTCTCTCT
Source organism: Bacteroidaceae bacterium (assembly GCA_017618515.1). The sequence continues at coordinate 1,026 of JAFZUB010000071.1, read as the reverse complement.
TGTTTATCGTAATCTTACCAGTACCAGCGGTAACATATACGCGAGCTACGGCGCTCTTGCGACGGCCTAATGCGTTTACTACTTCCATGGTGCTAAATTATTTATACTGATTAATATCAATTGCCTTCGGCTTCTGGGCCTCGTGCTTGTGCTCACTGCCAGCATACACATACAGGTTACCCAAAATCTGGGCGCCCAGACGGTTCTTCGGCAGCATGCCCTTAACAACTCTCCTCACCAGACGGTCTGCACCGTTGGGCTTAGCCATGATACTGGCAGGGGTGTTCTCCCTCTGTCCGCCAGGATAACCGGTGTAGTGATAGTAGATCCTGTCGGTCCACTTCTTGCCCGTGAGCTTAACCTTGTCGGCATTGATTACGATCACATTGTCGCCGCAATCCACATGGGGGGTGAAATTCGGCTTGTACTTTCCGCGCAAAAGTTTTGCAACCTTTGAGCCAAGACGCCCGAGTATCTGATCGGTGGCGTCCACTACAACCCATTCCTTCTGCACTGTTTCCTTGTTGGCAGAGATGGTCTTGTAACTTAAAGTGTTCACTTGTTTAATGGTTTTTGCTTACACTCCGCTACCCTTCGCAGAGAAGGGACTATGCTTCGTGCACGTTTGTTACTAATATGCTCTTTGCATGCCTTGACAGCTTGGCCAAAAGCCGACTCTGCAAGCTCCGAGCGATTCATTTTAACTCTCAGAGCCCCTACCATTCGGGACCCGTTGATAATAATCGGCGCGCAAAAGTAATACTTTTTTGCGAACCGACAAAGTTTTAGCAGTCTTTTTTGGTAAAAACACTACCTTATTATATAAAATAGGGCTATTTTCTGCGGATATAATCCACTATCCACTGTCCCACTTCGCGTGTGCCATACTTTGCACCGCCTGCCACCTGAATCTCAGGAGTGCGCACATTTGCCTCCAGCGACGCATCGACAGCCTCGCGAACCAGGACACCTTCTTCCTTGAGGTCGAAATACTCCAACAGCATTGCCACTGACAGTATCTGCGCC
>JAFZUB010000070.1 GCA_017618515.1 Bacteroidaceae bacterium | reverse complement strand
GTGATGTCGGGGTGGAGTTTCTGTATCTCAATGTCGTAGGAGTGGGAGAGGATAGTGCCTGTTGTGGCGAGAATACCTACGTGGCGACTCTTGGTGATGGAGCCGACCACCTCTGCCGTGGGGCGTATAACTCCTAGCACTCTTCTGTTGATGTCCAGCTGCGGCAGGTCGTTCTGCTGAATGGTGCGCAGTGCTTTAGCCGACGCCGTGTTGCAGGCCAGTATCACCAAGTGGCATCCGCGCTCGAAAAGCGTGGTCACTGCCTGCAAGGTGTAGCGATAGACAATGTCGTAAGAGCGTGTGCCGTAGGGAGCACGGGCATTGTCGCCGAGGTAGAGGTAGTCATACTGCGGCATAGCGCTGCGGAGCTCGCGCAATATGGTGAGCCCCCCGTAACCAGAGTCAAAGACTCCGATGGGTCCTGCGGCCTGCGGCAAAGACATAATTGTAGGATTGCTTACTGCTTGTGTTCCTCTGTGATGACGGTCTCCTTGGGTGCGATAGCAGCCTCCTCTACCTTGGGTAGCGGGTGGCCGGCCAGCACCAGATTTACAAGGCTGGTTATATCGATACCGTCGTTAGGATTGATGAAGGGATAGGCATGTTGCTCCGTGTTAAGCACAAAAGCGAGGTTCCTGGCCTTGGCTACCACGGCGATGGCACTGTCGAGCTTCTGCTCAAGGGGCTGGCAAAGCTCTGCCTCGGCGGAGCGCAGGAGTTTCTCGCTCTCCTCGCGGAACTTGATGCCCTGGTCCATGGCAACCTGTAGCTCTTTCTGGCGCTTCAGCATGATGTCCTCAGGAAACGTTTTCTGCCCCTGGATATAGTCGGAGTACATCTTGAAGAACTTGTCTTCGTTGTACGCCGCCTCCTTATCGTACTGTGCGCGGATATTCTGCATCGTGGTCTGCGCAGTGGCGTAGTCGGGCATGCTCTGGAGCACCTGTGTATAGTTGAGGTAGCCAAAGGTCAACTTTTGTGCTACGGTGTCTATATTGGCGGCCAGCAGCATGAGTGCAGCTACGGCGAAAAACAGCGTGCGTTTCATAAGTGTAGTTTTTTTATAGGTTTTTCTCAAAATTCTCTCTGATGGCAGATGCTGTGGATTCCATTTGCTCGGGAGCTATCTTCACACGCTGCCTGAGGTCTTTCTCTTCGTTGATGGGCACCAAGTGAATGTGTGCGTGATCTACGTCAAGGCCTATAACAGCCTGCGACACCTTCTTGCATGGGAATGCAGCCTTGATGGCCTTGGCGACCTTCTTGGCAAAGACCTGCATGGCGGCAATCTCTTCGTCGCTCATGTCAAAGAAATAGTCCACCTCATGCTTCGGCACTACCAGTGTGTGGCCCTGCTTGATGGGGTTGATGTCGAGGAAAGCGTAAAAATTTTCATCCTCAGCGCACTTGTAGCTGGGTATCTCACCCTTGATTATCTTTGAAAATATTGTTGCCATACTGTTGAAAGATTGAAGAGTTTTTTAGATACTGATACTGAGCACCTCGAGTTCTATCTCGCCGCGTGGAATCTTGATGGTTACCACGTCGCCTACCTTCTTGCCCAGTAGCCCCTGGGCTATGGGAGTGGTGGAGGAAATCTTACCTTCCTTGAGGTTGGCCTCGCTCTCGCTCACGATGGTATATTTCATCTTCGTGCCGAGCTTGGTGTTTTTCATCTCCACGGTGGAGAGAATCTGCACGGTGTCGTTGCTAAGTTTGGAGGTGTCGATAATCTTGGCTTCCAGCAGGGCGGCCTTCAGCTTGTTGATACGTCCCTCCAGCATGGCTTGCGCCTCCTTGGCCGACTCATACTCGGCGTTCTCCGACAAGTCGCCCTTGTCGCGAGCCTCTGCTATGGCTGCTGAAGCAGCCGGACGTTCTACTAGCTCCATATGTTTGAGCTGGGCTACCATTTGTTCGTAGCCTTCTTTAGTCATGTATGCCATAATTGTGTGTTGTGTGTGTTCTGAAATGCTTTTTGTTGAGATGTCAAAAAAGAAAGAATCCCAATGCTTTGTGTTGGCACCAGAATCCTGCTTTAGCGCATTACTAATGATATTTCAACGGCAAAGGTAGCATTTTCTTTTTCATCTGACCAAATTTTGGGGCTATTTTTTCCATTTTCGAGGGCTCATGGGATGTTTTTACGCCCTTTTCTGCGTTAAATTAAAATAAATGTGTACTTTTGCACCCGCGATTGTCAGGCAGTTGCATCTGCTTTTAATATTGTCCTATGGTGTAATGGTAGCACTAGAGTTTTTGGTTCTCTCAGTGGTGGTTCGAATCCGCCTGGGACAACCCCCGAAGGGGTTGAGAGCGAAGCGGCAACTTTAGTTGCGTGCGAGCGACATTTTTTATTCCCCAATGAAAAAAATCCTTTCCATAGCTGGTAGCGACCCCTCCGCTGGAGCGGGGCTACAGGCCGACCTGCGTGTGATGCACGCTCTCGGTTGCTATGGTATGGGCATCGTGACTGCCATCACTGCGCAGAGCACGCAGGGGGTCAGCGAGGTGTGGCCGCTGAGTTGTGAGCAGATAGAAACGCAGGGCGAAACGCTGCTCTACGATATTGTGCCCGATGCTGTCAAGGTGGGGATGCTTGGCGATGCAGAGGCTGCTGCTGGTGTGCTATCCCTTTTGGAGCGCCATCTCTTGCGCAATATTGTAGTTGACACCATCATACTTTCTTCTTCTGGCAAGCCTCTCTATGACGCGAAGGACACCGCCGCGCTACTGGCCATCATGCGCCATGCTGACGTAGTAACTCCCAATCTGCCCGAGG
>JAFZUB010000069.1 GCA_017618515.1 Bacteroidaceae bacterium | reverse complement strand
GTGGGGCCTGATAGTGTTTTTCGGGTCGAGCATTTTCTTTACTCTGTTATACAAGTGGGTGCCGGTGTATGTCAGTCCGCTGATGGTGATACGCTGTGTCCAGCAGTCGGGCAGGGGCGAGGCCACCCGCCTACACCACCAATGGGTGCCACTCGACAGCATATCGCCTCACTTGGCCGAGGCTGTGATGGCATCTGAGGACCAGCGTTTTCTGGAGCATAGCGGCTTTGACATCGAAGCTATCAAACAGGCGGCACGCGAGTATCGCGACGGCAAGCGTCGTCGTGGAGGCAGCACTATCTCGCAGCAAACGGCCAAGAATGTGTTTCTGTGGCCCACATCATCGTGGGTGCGCAAGGGCTTTGAGACATATTTCACATTTCTCATCGAGCTGCTGTGGAGCAAGGAGCGCATTATGGAGGTTTATCTCAACACAATTGAGATGGGTGATGGAATCTACGGAGCGCAGGCTGTGGCTGAGCATCACTTTGGTACCACGGCGCTGAAACTCACCAAAGGGCAGTGTGCCCTGATAGCGGCCTCATTGCCCAATCCGCTTAAGTTTGATAGCGGCAATCCGTCACCCTATCTGCGCAAACGAGAGCGCCAGATAATGCGCCAGATGCCTTATATCCGCAATCAGATAAAAGAAAAAGGACGGAGGAAGGAATGAGGAGTTAGGAGTTACTCCTTATTGCCAACTGCATCAGGTGCACTGCAACCAATGCCGCTGTCTCAGTGCGTAGTCGTGACTCTCCGAGCGATACAGGTGCATATCCCTTTCTTATTGCCAGCCTCACTTCTTCGGGCGAGAAATCCCCTTCCGGACCGATGAGCACTGCCATTCCCTCTTGCCTCTCGACCCTCGACTCTTGACTCTTCATTGCGTCGAGCAAGAATGGTTTGGCGCCGTCAATTAGCAGGTCTGCATCTTCGTAGCAGTGGGCAATGTAGCCTTGCGCTTTCGTACTCTCGACATATTTCCCAAACGAAGTCATGTCGTTTATCTGCGGCTTATAGCATTTGTGGCTCTGCTTCATCGCTGCCACGGCTATCTTGTCGAGGCGCTCCGTTTTTATTACACGGCGTTCCGAGTTGGCGCATTCCAGAAACGTGATGCTGTCCACACCTATCTCCGTGGCTTTCTCCACCAACCACTCCATGCGGTCGATATTCTTTGTGGGGGCCACAGCCAGGTGCACTCCGCAAGGCCACTGCCGCGCCACCTCTTCTACCTTATTTATATTAAAACGGCAGACATCCTTGTGCGCTTCGCTAATCGTTGCTTCGATGAGATGGCCGCGCCCATCCGTCACGTGCAGTTCGTCACCCTCACGCAGACGCAGCACCCGCAGCGCATGGCTCGCCTCCTCGGCAGGCAGCATCGACTCTGTCAGCGCCTCCGGTGCATAGAAATAGCGAAACTCTTTCAATTTACTTTCGATTTTCTGCCGCTATCGATTACCATCTTGCGGATGCGGGCAGTGAGTTTCTTGTCGGCGGCAAGCTCCTCGAGTGTCGGCTTCATGCGCCAGCGCCAGTAGTGGCGTGGTATCTCAGGATGGTTTATCTGCTCCTGCTCGAGCTGGTCGCTGCGCAGGGTGCCGCTCATGCCAAGCCAGTCTTGCAGCGAGATGATGGCCAGCAATGAGTTGGACCGGATATGGCAGCGTATGATTGTCTCGCAGTCTTCGGGAGAGAGCAGCGCGGGCACGGCGGTGGTGCGGTGCAGCACATTGTGCCAGTAGTCGGCGGCTGCCTCGGGGTTTTGTTTCCACCACAGTCTGAGGGGCGCCATGTCGTGGGTGGAGATGGTGTCAACGGAGTATAGCGGATTCTCGCTGAGATTGCTGAATCGTGTGCCGCCCCGCTTGGGCATGGTCTGTATCTCGAGGGTGAGGATGTTGAGGTCCTTGAGCACTGGATGTACGCAGGTCGGTATCATGCCGAGGTCTTCGGCGCAGGCAAGCATCGTGGTGGTGTATATCAGCTTGGGCAGACGGCGGTATGCCTCCTCTGTCCAGTGGCGGTCATGACGGTCGTAGAAGAAGTATTGGAATATGCGGTCATACGCCTGCTTGTCTGGATCGCTCAGATGCTTGTAAGCACGGGTGCGCTTGCCCCAGATATTGAGGTGATACATCTGCGGCAGTGATGGGTCGGGGATAAACAGCACATTGGTGTAGGCGGAAAGAAACAGCTCGCGCTGCTGACCGGAGAAGCCCATCTCTCGCAGCGCATGGTCGATGGCTCGCTGCGAGTTGACGTATTTGTCGATGATGGTCCACTTGCCATCCTCACCAAACTCAAAGAAGTATTCCTTGGCCACGGGGAGCAGCTCGCCGAAGTGGCGCTGCATCTCGCCCTCGGTGAAGCGTGGACGTGTGTAGTTGTTGGGGTCGGCAGTGAGGCCCATCAGCAGTAGCTCAGAGCGTGTCAGCGGCAGACCGGGGTTGAAGTGGCCGAGGGTGCCGTAGATATGCTGCACGGGTATCTCCCAGATGCGGAAGAAACCGAGCACGTGGTCGATGCGGTAGGCATCGAAATACTGTGCCATGTGGGTCAGGCGGTTATACCACCACTGACCGTCGTCGTTGAGCAGGGCGGGCCAGTTGTAGGTGGGGAAGCCCCAGTTCTGGCCGTTGGCGGAGAACTGATCGGGCGGAGCACCGGCCTGCGAGTCGAAGTTCAGGTACTGGGGGTGCAGCCATGCCGTGGCGCTGTCGCGTGCCACGCCGATGGGTATGTCGCCCTTGAGGATTACGCCTCGCTGGCGTGCATATTCGTGTATCTCGGAGAACTGCTTGTCGAGCAGATACTGCACTACGCCATAAAACTCTATCTCGTCGATGATGTTGCTGGCTATGGCCCATCGCTGGAGGGCTATCTGGTCATATTCGCGGAACTGCGGCCAGCGGCGGAAGTTGGCGGTGCCGTTCACCTTCTGCAGATAGCGGAAGAAACTGTAGGGCGTGAGCCAGTGGGCGTTGTCGCGCTTGAATATCTTGTATTTGGTGGAGCGCAGAAATTCGAGCTTGTTCTCCAGGAAGTAGTCGTGGAGGTAGCTCTCCTTCAGGTCAAATACCTCGTCGTAGTCCAATAGCGGCTGACTGTTGACGGCCGCCCTGCGCTGCTGGTAGAGCTTGAGCTTCGTCTTGCTCTTGAGCGGGGGCAGCGAGTTGAAGTCGAGGTATAGCGGATGCAGGGCAAAGGCGGAGATGGGGTTGTAGGGGTAGGAGTCGTGCCAGTTGCCCTCGCGAGTGGTGTCGTTCACGGGCAGCAGCTGTATGGCACTGAGCCCCGCGTCGGCAGCCCAGTCGATGAGCCGCTGCAGGTCGCCGAAGTCGCCAATGCCCCAGCCCTGCTCAGAGCGCAGCGAGAAGATGGGCACCACCACGCCGGCCACCTTCATGTCGTCTTGCGGCAGCATGGGGGGGTAGGTGTCTATTATCACCTTGCCCTCATCGGGATGCGTGGGCGACAGATAGCGGTCTTGTCCATTCTCCCATAGCGATTGGCCGGTGAGGGGATCTACAAGCACAAACTTATAGCTTATGCCTTCGGCGGGTATGTCGCCGTGGCGCATGGGGAAGGCCCACGAGCCGTTGTGCACGTTATAGCCGCGGATGCCGCGGTCGGGCTGCCAGAAACCTGTCGCCTCGTTGCTGCCGCAGAGGTATATCTGATAGTCTTTCGGGGGAATAAAGTCGGTGAAGGCGACCACGAGGTCGGAGCCGTTGACGGCCTCGTCTGCCTCGTTGCTTTTCACGAAGGGGAGTATCACGTCGGTGTAAGCAGAAGAATAGAGGTAGTTCTTGCCCATGTCGGTGTGCCATAGTGCCTTGACGGTGATATGGGGCGTGTCGGTAAACAGCAGGTGGTGCGCATACTGTCCGTGACCTTTCTCCTCGTCAATGAAGTCGTGCTTGGTGCGTACGGTGAAGCCGTAGTCTATGTCATCTACCTTGCGCGAGGGCAGCTCTACGGACTGCCGCCAGTGCTTCCCGTCGTCGCTCTTCATCTTCACGGGCTCGTTCAGTCCGGCACGCAATCGCTTGTTCGATGAGAGGGAAAGATAGACCGCCTGGTCTTTACTGTGGGTGATATACTCCACCTCTATGTCAATCAGAGTTACTTCTGCCATGGAAATAAATATTAAGTGTTTAATGTTAAATGGTCAATATT
>JAFZUB010000068.1 GCA_017618515.1 Bacteroidaceae bacterium | reverse complement strand
AGTTGTTGTCTATACGGAGCGTGTCCTGCCTCCAGACGAGTTGCCGCTTCCCGTTCCTCACCTGGACGGCGAGCATGGCATAGGGGTCTTGCAGGATGCAGATGCCGGCCATGTTGCCCTCTTGGAGGTTGGAGGCATCGAGACGTATGGTACCTGTCGAGGCTTGGTCGTTGAAGGCGAAGATGCGCTGTGTGAGCATGTTGCGTGCCTGTGTGAGCCGTTGTGCCTTATCGGAGGTATGCAGCCTCAGCCATCCAGGCCTTTCGAAGAGCGACCATGCGCCATCGTCGGGGTTATGGTTCCACTGCCACTGCATGCCGAGGGGGTAGGAACGGAAATTGTCGTTGGTGGGCAGTGGCGTCCTGGGCTGAGCAGGTCCAGTGGCAGGTTTCGTATAGGTGGAGTAGGGGACGCCGTTGTTGCCCACCATGGGCCAGCCGTCTTTCCATGTCACAGGCTGCATGTTGGGCATTCGTCCGAAGGCGCCGACATCCTCTTGCAGGATGGTCCACCACTCGCCGGAGGGGGTGTCGAACAATGCTCCTTGATGCACCGTGTTGGGTTTGCCGTTGATGTATTTCTCTACCAGCATTTTCTCCTCGTAGGGGCCAAAAATGTTTTTGGAGCGTAGGACGGTCTGGCCTGAAGGCCATCCGCCGTAGGTGGCGTAGATGTAGTAGTAATCGCCTATCTTGTAGAGGTGGCAGCCCTCCAGTCCCTGCTTGTCGCGCACCACGTTCTGCTCGCGGATGTAGTTGAAGTCCTCGTCCAGCTCGCACATCTGTATGTTGCCGATGCCGCAGGCCACGTACACCTTGCCGTTGTCAAACAGCATGCCGGGGTCGTAGTAAATGCGCGACAGCTTTCGCTTCTGCCACGGTCCCTCGGGAGTGGTTTCCGTCAGCAGCCAGCCGCCTGTGTCGTTGCCGTTAATCATCAGATACACCTTGCCGCCATGCTCCTTCATCGAGCACGCCCACATCCCTCTGGCATAGGCGTGGCGGCCGTTGCGCAGACTGTAGTTATCGCCGTCTGACAGCTCCTCCAGCGGCTGCGAGCAGTACTCCCAGTTCACCAGGTCTTTCGACTTCACTATCGTCGCTCCCGGAAAGAAGTGCATCGTGGTGCTCACCATGTAGTAGGTGTCGCCCACGCGTATCACGTCGGGGTCGGGGAAGTCAGCGAAAATGATAGGGTTCTCTATCGCCTGCGCCCCCACAGCCATTGCCATCAGCACAGCCGCTATGAAGGATAGGGTATTCTTCACGCTCAAGTTGTTGCTTGTCCTATGTGTTTACGGTCTCAGTTGGAAGGAATCCAGTCTTTCCTTGACGTTCAGGTTGTGCTTCAGGTTTTCTGCTTTGTAGGGCTCCTCGTTGACAAAGACGCGGCATAGGTCAAACATTACTTCGTTATTTGGTCCCATGTGGTGTTTGTAGATGAAGATGTCGCCCGCGTACCCTACGTGGAACTGGTAAGTGAAATCGATGATGTTGAGACCGTTGTCCTTGTGTTCTAATTGCGAGCGGAGGGAGCGGTCGACGCTTATCACTTTCTCGGTGGACACTCGTTTGCCTGTCTTGCTGTCGTACTCATGGATATAGATGGTCAACGGTATCTGTGCTGTCATGGGGTCGGCGGCAAAGTCATACTGCACCTCAAACAGATTGCCTTCGGTCTTGGGATGGATCTCTTGCATCTTGTCGGAGTCTGGCATCTTTCCGTCGCTCTTATAGGGCACAGAGACGTAGCGTCCGTAGAAATTGCTGTTCTCTTTGCTGCTTTGTGCGCCGGCGATGGCACAGCTCATAAGCACGGCAAGAAATAGGATTGTTCGTTTCATCGTATCTTGAATATAAATGTGTTCAGGCTGCGTGCTGGCATCTTGACGGTCAGCTCTTGTGTTTTTCTCCTGATGGCTATCGGTGTCTCCTGACACAGGCGGTCTGCCTCGTTGCCTGTTGACAGGATATGTTTGCCGCTCTTGACGCTCACGGGCAGCGACAGCTGCAGGTCGTGGCCTGTTTCTGTTGTGTCGATGGCCATCACTATCAGCGAGTCGCCCTTGATGTATGCCGAGCACTCGAAGGGCGCGTTGGTCTCTGCGGGTACGCTGGTCTCTGTGTCGAGGCGCGTGGAGCCTGTGACATGCTTTGAGAAGTGCGACAGCACGAAGGCGCGTGGCAGCAGACAGTTGCGTGTGTTGCCCGGCTCGTACCTCTGTTCGCCAGTGCCTACGAAGGCCCAGTGGGCACGCATATACCAGTAGATGTAGGCCGTGCAGCCTGCCAGCATACACTCGTTGAGTTCTTCGGCAAAGAGCAGCTGCTCGTGCCAGTTGGGCAGGCGGTGCATGTGGTCGGTCACGGAGTGCTCGGTCATCCACACCTCCTTGCCGTATTTCTCGGCTAGGGCGGCAGCCTTTTTCATGTTGCCCAATGGCGGATGGCCGTAGAGGTGGCCTGCTATGATGTCAATGTGTTGTCGCGCTACGGAGTCGCTGAGTAGCGTGTCGGAGTATCTGGGGTCAAAGCCGAGCGGCTCTGCGCTTATCAGGCGCACTCCGTTGTAGGTGTCGCGGTCGAGCAGATGGGCATAGCCTTTCACCAGTTTGAGCTGCTGCTCGGGCGTGTAGAGGCAGCCTGAGTAGTCCACCCACCAGTCGGGCTCGTTCTGTATCGAGACGGCGTCTATGTCCACGCCGTTCTGCTTCATGTAGGCCATAAAGGAGTTAAGCCACGGAAAGAGTTTCTCGTAGCAGTCCTCGCGCAGGGCTCCTCTCTGTTTGCCCTGCCTCTCGCTCTTTCCGCCTTGGGGCGTGCCGTTGGTCTTGTATTCGCCTGGTGGTGACCATGGTGTGCCAAACACGATGGCTCCGCGCTTCTTGGCCTCACGGGCGCACGGCAGCGAGCCGTTCCAATCGTAGGGGGTGTCCCATCCGATATCGGCGGCCGAGATGTCTCCCTTGAAGTTGGGGGAAATCTCCATTCGCATGATGTTGAGCCCTATCTTGGAGGTGGGCCCATAGAGCAGTTTCACCGGCTCGGTGTCCTCGGCAAAGGGGCGCATCGCGCCGTCGCAGGCTGCGGCTCCGAATCCCGTTACTTTCTGCCGCTTGGTGTCGGTCACCTTCACTGTAATCGTCTGCCCGACGGCGTTTAGCGTCAGGCAACACGCGATGACTGTTGTCAGTAGTAGCTTGTTCATATCGATTCTCGGTCAGGGTTGGTCTCACAGTCTGAACATGCGCTCCATCTGCTGCCATTTCTCGTCGCTGCGGGCATTGGCGGCGCATCCTTGGAACTTAGCCACGAAAGCTTCCCACTCCGCCTGTCGGGGCAGTGTGGCAAGTCGCGCCATCGCCAAGTCCCAGTCGAAGTCGGAGGGCGTGTCCACAATCATCACCAGTCGGTTGCCGAGGATGTAGATTTCCATTTCCAGTATTCCCACCTCCCGTATGCCGTCGCGCACCTCTTGCCAGCAGTACTGCTCCGAGTGCCACTTGCGGTAGAGGGCTATCAGCTCCGGAACGTCGGTAATCTCGAGAAACTGCACGTAGCGTTTCACCTTGCCGTCTCCCAGTCTTTGCACGTAACCGTCCATGTTTTTTATCGTTTGGCATTTCCGTTGTTGCTGCAAAAATAGTTAATTTTTTATTTACGACCATCATTCGTGCGTATTATAATATAAAAATGTACGCACTCGCGTGAAATTAAACGCACTCTCGTGCAAACTAAAGCTGCTCTCGTGAAATCTAAAGCCGCTCTTACGCTCACGAGAGTGGGCTTAGATTTTCTAAGAGTGGGGTTTTGCGCGTGGCAGAGTGGACTTTTTTTCTGCGCAGAGTGGGGTTATTTTTCGTAAGAGTGGGCATAATTTTTTTCTTCGAAAAAAAGTTTGTTTTTCCTTGTGCGTTTCGCGTTTTTTTCCTAATTTTGTACTGCTGAAAAAAGATGGCGGTTGCAGCGATGTGCAATCGAATGATACCCATTATTCATTCCTTTTTCATAGCTAAACAAACTATGAATTTTATTCAGCAAACCAAGTCTCCCGAACTGTTTGACGAGGGATTCGCCGAGCAAATGGGAGCCGTCAGCAATGATGCGCAGCACGGTGCGCGTGACCATTGGACCACTGACGAGACAATGCCAAAATCCTCCTGTACGGGGACGGATGGGGCAAATGTCACAAAAACTGTGCACAAAGTACATATTTTTTGTACACCCTCTTTTTCTGAGGAGGACAACGAGGTCAATGCTGAGTTGTTGGCTCCTTTGGAGAGTGAGGATTTGGACAGGCTGCCAGAGATGCTTAAGCCCATGCTCATCCAGTATGGCATGCAAAGCGCGGAGAGGTGCTCCATGCTGGCTTTGGCTCAGATTGGCGTACTGTCGGGAATGATGCCTAACGTGGAGATGGTGAAGGACGGCAAGCTGTTTTTCCCTAATCTGGCGCTGATTATCTCTGCGCCGCCTGCGTCGGGCAAAGGCAGCATCTTGCATGCCAAACTGTTTGCCAAGGGTATAGACGACCGTCTTTATCATGAGTATCTGAACAGTGTGGGTGCAGATGGTGCCAGTACAGCCAAGATGAGGAGTCTGCTTGCTCCGGGCAACTCATCTAATGCGGCCTTCACAAAAATGCTTGCAGAGAACAAGGGCAGGCTACTTATGGTAGAGTCGGAGATGAAGGCTATGCTGTCGATGCTCAGAAATCCGGACTTCGGTCTGAGTCGCGAGACGCTGTTGATGGCGCTCGAGCATGAGACGATAAGCGTAGCAAGGGTTACCGACAACAGTATCTGCAAGATTGACAAGCCCAAGCTTAGCATTGTGCTGAGCGGCGTGCCCAATGATGTGCACGACTTTCTGGGCAGGGACGGTATTGGGAGCGGCCTGCTTAGCAGGTGCATCTTCTTTGTGCTTAACAGGCGTGAAGAGTATCAGATGTGGGGTCTGACTGACAATGAGGACCTTACCGCTGAGGAGGTGCTGGCCCAACCTATTCAAATGGCAGAGGGGATATTCTATTGCCTTAGCAACAGGAAGATTCCTCTGAGAGTCAAACTCGCTAGCGTTCAGAAGGTAAAGCTGTACCAATGGCTGGCTCCGCTGAACGACAACGGCGACATCGCCGCCGCCATGGGCGAGGAGATCCTGTCGGTCTTTAAGAGAATGGAAGTCCATGTGGGCAGAATTGCCATGGTGCTGACTGTCATCAGGATTTATGAGACGGAAGGCAGCGGCGTTCTCTCTACGCTGGACAGCGTGGAAGTGCAAGACGAGGACTTCAATCTTGCATTGGCCATCGGTAAGATGTTGCTGGATCACTGCCAGTACATATACATGGCCAACAAAAACTCTGAGGCCGATATGCGGGAAAGGAAATCCCGAGAGCAAGTGGATGCTCTTATGAAAGGGGTCAAGCTAACGAAGAGGAAGCGACTGATAGTCAACCTTCTGAGTGCTGGCAATTCTTTCACCCGGAAAAAGTTCCAGTCTATTGCCGCTACGGCGGGTTATTGCAACCAGAGAAGTCTGCATAGGCTATGGACCGAGTTACGGAATGACGGCAAGATATTGCCGGTGCCTGACACTGATGGGCATTATTGCGTGGCTGAGGGAGTCTTCTGCTAATTGAAAGAGGAGGTGTACAAAAAATATGTATAAAATACCATATTTTTGTGCACTTCCTTGTTTTAAGTAAAAAAATAACTATATTTGCAGCGAGAACTGGTCAAACCTCAAACCCCATACCTCAAATGAAAAAGCTACTCATTTTCCTGTTAGTGTTCAGTGCCCAATGCTCAATGTCCAATATGGCATTGGCCCAAACCAAAGTGACTTACCCGCAGCGCGACGGCGTCTTCAAGGCCGACTATAAGCTGCCGCCGATGAGAGCGTTCGACCGCGCCGAGGTGCAGACGATGTCGTTCGCGCCTATGCCCGAGCTTGACTTTAAGGGCCATGTGCTCAAGCGCAACACGAGCCGCAAGCAGGTGCACCTCACCCTGTTGTCGTGCCGCCAGAATCAGATAACCGACGAGGAGGAGTGGCTCACCCGCAACGGCCTCACTCTCAGGGAGACACGCCACGAGTTTCCCATGGGGCAGTTCACCCAGCGCTACAGCTTCGCCACAGGCGGCTATCTGGTGACGACCTACGGCGAGAACTGGGGCAATGCACGCAAGGTGGTCATCACCGACGAGGACGAGACGACGCTCTACGCCGCCTATGACTTCGAGCCGTGGAAGTTCTCGCCCAAGACAACGCTCATGGGCAACACGCAGATGGTGCACGACTTCGTCATCGAGGGCAACATACTCTACATCGCCCACGGCACCAACGGCTACTCCGATGGCGCAGGCTATCAGACGGGCTACATCACTGCCTTCGACATGGAGAACCACGAGATAGTGTGGACCACGCAGCCCATGACATGCAATTCGGGCTTTGCCATCGTGGGCAACTCCATCATCTGCGGATACGGCATGACCAGCGAGCCCGACTATGTCTATGTGGTCGACAAATACAGCGGCCAGCGCCTGCAGAAACTGCCGGTGAAGAAGGCGGTGGACTATGTGGTGCCCAAGGACGGCAAGGCTTATGTCCGCACCTATAGCTACGACTACGTGTTTAAGATGCAGTAAATCAGAATAAAATAGATATAAATTATGAAAAAGTTCCCGTTTTCGTTATCGTTATCGTTTTCGTTTCTTCTTTTCGTTTTCGTTTTTTCCAGTTGTAAGAACGAACTGGACATCTCCTACTCCATGTCCGGAGACTGGTATGCCGAATACGCTGCCCAAGACACTGTAGCCAACGGCGAGTACTCGCGCATTGTGCAGGCCTATCACTTCGACGGCAATGGCACCGGCTACTGGTATAAGTTCCTCCTGCCCGCCGACTCCGACGAGCCCATAGATATGTACGGAGGCCATGTGTTCGGCACCTTCACATACACCATGGGTGACGAGGGCGTGCTCAATATCCACCTCGACAATGACATCAACGGCACCGAGCGCACACGCCAGCTGACGTATGGCGAAGGCACTATGGAGGGCACCGACAACGACGGCGACTACGCCCTGCAGCGAGCCACCGAGGCCCAGATGCTGTGGTGCCGCTACTGGGACGAGACAATGAACGGCGGCAGCAGCTTCGTCGGACTCTGGCTCGGCGTGGAGAACTACCGCAACAACACAGCCCCGCGCATGCAATGGGCTACGGGCGACAAAATGGTAATGGGCAGCATCAATACTCAGACATCAACCGTCAGCCCTCAGACATCATCCATTCCCGTAGTGTCGATTGCCGACCTCACGTTTATCTTGAGTTCATACCTCAGCTCGTTTGCCAAAGACAAGCCCATCTGGGCTGCCACGGGCGTCGAAGACGTTAGTGTCAGCTATAAGGACAACGAAGAAGCCTCTTCCTTCTTCCCCGTTCCGCCATCACTCACCCTCCAGTGCACCGTGCCCGCTGCCTATAACAGCGAGCTCTACGGCCAAACCAAGCAGATAATCACTGTGCCGATGGTCGGCTACTCCGCCACTATGGGTGACACGCTGCAGCTGCAAAACATCTGCGCAGCAGTGAAGCTGAACCTCACCAACGCCACACAAGACCCCGTGGTGGTAGACGAAGTAATCCTGACCAGCGACAACTACCGCCTCAATGGCCAGATAGAACTCCGCGACTTTGACGGTAAAATTCCAAACCTCAAACCTCAAACTACAACTGCTAAGGCTGAGCGCACGATGACTCTTACCTTCGGCCAGGGCAAATTTACGTCGTTCCAGATAAACGGCGGCGAGATGCACACCATCTTCGTGCCCGTGCTGCCCACAGGAGACGACAACTTCACAGTCGAGATGCGATGCCACCCAGTGCTGCCCGAGGGAGTGCCCAGCACGACATACTCCTACACCTACAGCAATAAAGTGAACCTGCCCGCCATGGAGCGCAACACCACACAGAGCATCGATATTTCCCTCAGCTCTGCCAACCCAGACCTTACCAGCACAGGCTCCTTCAGCGTCAGCGACGACAAAGCCGTCTATTTCGCCAAGGCTAACCTCACAGCACACTGCGAAGAGTTTGGCACCGACCCACACGTAGATCGGGGGCATTGGAAGCGATGGACATTCGCACTGCTCAAAGACCAGACATCAATGGTGGAGACTAATGGCGATATGGCCGACACATACAACGATACACCCGACATGACCCTCTTCAGCTACGGATGCACAGGATACTACAACGGACAGACATGCTGGCAGCCAAACAGCACTATGTATGAGCACCGCACCGGATGGGATGACTATAGTAACTGCTGGTGGTTCTACAACGAAGACCTCACAGGCACTGCCGACTGGGGATACAATGCCATCATCGGCGCTGGCAACAAAGAAAACAGCGGATGGCGCACACTGTCATCCAAAGAGTGGGAATACCTGCTCCGCTGGCGCAAGGGACACGCCGAGAAATACGGACTGGCAACAGTCAAGGGAGTCAAAGGACTCATACTGCTCCCCGACATATGGACTCAGCCCACGGGATGCAAATGGGCAGCACAGGCCATGCACTACGCCGACAACACCTACAACGACGATCAATGGGAGCAGATGGAGAGCGCCGGAGCCATCTTCCTGCCTGCCGCAGGAACGAGAATCTTCGAGGTCGGCTACGTGAATTGGCTAGTCAAGATCCAGGGAGTGCAGGACGAAGGCCGCTACTGGTCCACTACCCAGGTCGGCGACAAGTGGGCCGACTTCCTCTATTTCTACGAAGACAATGTCTCCTTAGGCAACATGGGTAAGCACGACGGCGCTGCCGTCCGCCTCGTAAGAGATCTGTAAGCTATTAAGCCACCTAAGCCATTAAGCCATTACCTGCTCTTGAGCAGGTAAATAGCTCTGCTGCGCTGATAGTCGGCGCGGGCATTGTTGAGCGAGTTTTGCGCCTGGCGATGGAGTGTCTCGGCATCGAGGAGATCGGTGAGGGGGGCTGTGCCGGCGCGATATTGCAAGGTGGTGATGCGCAGGTTTTCGGTGGCTTGGTCCACGGAGGCCTGCGCTATTTCTATCTGCTTGGTGGCCTGCGCGAGGTCGGCGCGTGCCGACTCAATATCTACGTTGATTTGCTCTTGCAGGTCGAGCAGGTTATTCTGCTGGCGACGCACCTCGATCTGACGGCGCTTGATGGCTTTGCTGCCGCCCCACCAGTCGCTGATGGGCACACTGACGGTGGCTGCCACCATGGCGTTGAGCATATTGTCATCTACGATGCTGCGAGCGCGTGAGGAGAGTCCGCCGAGTCCCGTGTTGTAGCCTATCAGGCCTATGCCAATGGTGGGCATGAGCTTGGCACGCTCCATCTTGACTTGCAGCTGTGCTGCCTCTATCCCCTTGGCTGCGAGGGAAAGCTCTTCTCTGTTTGATTGACCATTAGCCTCTTGACTCTTCACTCCTAACTCCTCATTCCTCACTCCTAACTCTATATCTATCTCCTTGTTGGCGAGGCCTATCTGCTGGGCGAGGAGTAGGAGCAGCACATGCTGGGCGTTGTCGAGTCGCAATCGCTGGCTGGCGAGCTCCTGCTGGCGCAGTTTGACACGCAGCAGGTCGTTGTCGGTGCACATGCCGGCACCGAGGAACTGCTCCACCTGGCGCCGTACCTCTGCCACCTGGCTGTCGGCAGCATCGAGGGTGGTGAGGTTATATTTCACGGCTGCTATCTGCCAGTAGTTCTCAATGATTTTCTGCTCCAGATTGTGCTCCTGCAGATGTAGCTTGAGTTCCTCCACGTCGCGCTGCAAGGCGGCGAGGCGATGGGCAGTGCGTATTTGTCCGCCTGTGTAGATGGGCTGCATGACAGAGAGGGTGGCGGTGTAGGCGCTGTTGAGTTCACGCACGGTGTAGGGCTGCCCCACATAGTCGGCCAGCGCGGGGGAGATGGCTGCCACCTCGGGTGGAATGACGCCGTCGCCTTTGACCATCTTGTCGAAGGTGTGGAAGGCCATGACGTTGGCGGATATCTGGGGATAGTACTTGGTGCGTGCCTCGCTGACCTGCAGGTCGGCCTGCTCTATGGCAAGGGCAGCGTTTTGCAGTGTGCGGTTGTGTACTCGCGCACTGTCAAGGCACTGGGCGAGGGTGTAGCGCTGCTGTGCCACACAGAAGATAGAGAACAGGGAACAGAGTATGGTGAGTAGGAACCTCATATGAATGGTTATAGGTTATGGGTTATTGGTTATAGAAATTTAATGGTTATAGGTTATGGGTTATTGGTTATAGAGTAGCGGTTATGCTTTATCGAACAGTTTCCAATAAACCACTGGCAGCACGGTGACCACAAGGATGAGTGCACCTATGCCTCCGGCGAAGATGGTGACGCCCACAGGCATCCAGAAGTTAGTGGCAGCGATAATCATCGGCACTACGCCCACTGCGGTGGTGGCGGTGGTGAGGAAGATGGGCACCATGCGTCGGCGGCCTGCGTCGTAGGCTGCGTCGCGCACACTGAGCCCGCGCTCCCGCATATCGTTGGCGTGCTCAAAGATGAGTATCTCGTTGCGCATAATCATGCCGACCAGCGTGACGAAGCCGAAGATGGAGGTGAGACCTACAGCGCGGTTCATGAGCCACAGTCCGAGCAGTGCGCCGGGCAGCATAAGCAGTATGGCTACCATGCAGACGATGGTGAGCTTGTATTTGCGGAAGTTGAACAGGATGAAGAAGAACACGATGATGAGGGCTATGATGAAGCCAGTGAGGATATGTCCGCCCGTCTCGCGGTCATTCTCGGGCTCTCCGCCCACCTCGAAGCGCACTCCCTGCGGCAGCGTTATCTCGTTGGAGGCTATCTGCTGCAGTTGCTCGTGGAGCGGCTTGGGCAGTATGTTGCGCTTGAGGTCGCAGGTCACGGTGATGCATCTCTCTCCTCCGCGGTGGATGATATTGGCAGCACCCCATGCCGGAGCCACGGTGGCCACTTGGCGCAGGGCTACGCCGGTGGTGGCGTGATAGCCTATGTATAGATTGCTGATATCGTCGCAGTCGAGGTCGCTGTTGCCTATCTCCTTAAGCACGAGGGGCACCTCATAGTCGCCCTCCCATAGCTGGCCCATCTTGGTGTTGCCTGTGGCAATGGCGAGCTGCAGCTCGGTGATGGTGCGGTTGATGCCCAGCAGCGAGGAGTTGATGGGGTCGAGCTCCACCTCAATCAGTGGGCGCGGCTCATCCCAGTCGGTATGTACGTTCATCAGCTCGGGCATCTGGCGCATACGGGCCATCATGCGCTCGCTCACCACACGCAGCGAGTCGGCATTGTCGCCGTAGAAGCGATACTCAAAGGGATTGAAGTTCTGGAAGTCGAGCTGCTTAAACTTGACGAAAGCATTGGGGTAGCGCTCGCTGTAGAGGGACTCCATCTTGTCGAGCAGGTCGAGGGTGGCATACTGCGATTTGGTGTTGACAATCATCTGGGCATAGTTGCGCCCTGCCACCTTGGGGGCGTATGCCTGGTGGAAGCGCGGCGAGGAGCAGCCCACGAAGCTGGTGATGCTTACCACCTTGTCCTCCTGGCGCAGTGCCGTCTCTATGGAGTCCACGATGGCGCGGGTGTCCTTGAGGCCGCTGCCTTCGGGTAGGAATATCTCCACGGCAAACTGGTCGCGATCGGCGGTGGGCATCATGCGTACCTTAAGGTTGGGCACGATGACTACCACTGAGACTACCACCAGTGCCGCTGCTCCGATGATAGTGAGCCAGGGATTGCGGAAGGTCCATCTGAGCACTCTGTTGTAGAAGTCCTGCACATGGTCGGTGAGAGCTTTCTTGTCGGTCTTGCGCCTTATGGTGTGGGGCTTGATAAGTATGAGCTCCAGCTTGGGCAGCAGCACCACAGCGAGCATTAGCGACACCATGAGGTTGATGAAGATGGTCCACGGCAGCCAGAAGATAAAGTCTTTCATCACTCCGGTGAGCGTGAAGAGGAATGGGAAGAATATCGCGCAGATACATAGCGTGGCCAACATCATTGGCATGAAATACTTCTGTGCAGAGTGGGCGGCAGCGTGCCAGCGCGACATACCTTTCTTGACGAAGTCGAGGTAGCCGTCGAGCACCACGATGGCGTTGTCCACCACCATTCCGAGCACTATGATGAGTCCTGCCAGGGTGCAGGTGTTGAGCGGAGCGCCCAGCAGATACATGATGCCGATGCTGATGAAGGTGGACAGTGGCACCATTACTCCTGCCACCACGGCAGTGCGCCAGGGGAAGAGGATGAGCATCACTATCACAATGACGAGCATCGACTCTAGGAGATTGATCATAAAGTCGGCTACGCTGTTCTCCACCACCTTACACTGGTCGGCGATGCGGCTCACCGTGACGTCGCTGGGCAGTTTGTTTTGCTGGAAGTCGTCGAGCACGGCCTGCACGTCCTTGCCGTACTGCACGATATTGTTGCCGTCCATCATCTCGAGGCTGAGAAGCACGCAGAGGTGGCCGTTATACTGTATGTAGCTCTCGTCGGTGTCGTATTCGCGCTTCACCTGTGCCACGTCCTTCACTCGAACCACGTGGTTCTGCGGGTCGGAGTAGATAATGATATTCTCTATCTCTGCCTCGCTGCTGGCGGCGGGCTTGATATGGATGGGTATGTCTTTCTCCTGGCCGCTGACAGAGCCTGCGGCGGTGGTGTTGCCTGCGGCGTGGAGAGCTTGCACCATGGCTGCCTTGCCAATGCCGTAAGCACTGAGGCGCTGCTGGTCCACGTAGATGGTTATCTGCTCCTTGGTGTTGCCGTAGAGCACCACGTTGCTTACGGAGGGTATGCGTCGCAAGGCGTCGGCGAGGTCGTCGCTGTAGCTCTTGAGGTTGCGGTAGGAGCGGTTGTCGCTCTCGATGGCAATGAGTAGTGCGGAGGCGGAGCCGAAGTTATCGTTCACGGCCAGTGCCACTACGCCTTGTGGCAGGCCCTGCAGCTTGAACGCATTGAGGCCGTGGCGTATCTTTGACCACACCTCATCTTTGTTCTGCACATTGTCCTGCAGCTCGACCATCACTATGCACATGCCGTTCTTGGATGTGGTGGTGGTCTTGTGGCGCTTTACCTCGTCGAAGGTAAACAGATAGCGCTCCAGGGGGCGTGCCACCTGCTCCTCCACCTCCTCGGCAGTGGCACCGGGATAGACGGCGGCCACTATGCCCTGACGGATGACCATTTCGGGGAACTCAGCCTTCGCCATGCGACGGAAGCCGAAGAAGCCGAGCACCAGCAGCAGTCCTATCATCAGAAATGTGATGCGGTAGCTGCGCATCAGCCATGCAACCCAGTCTTTGTTTTTCATTGCGTGCTTTTGAACATTGAACATTGAACATTGCCGCTTCGCTCTCGAACTTGCCTGCAAGATTTGCACCGGCTTCGCCGACAGCAAATGCAAGTTCTCGCGACGGCTTTGCCGTTCTCTATCGCGTAGTGATATTGGTTCCTTCGCTCAGTCGGTGGAAGCCCTCAATGATTACCACATCGCCGGGCTTGAGACCGCTGCTCACTGCAATGCGGTCGCCCTTGCTTGTACCGAGCTGCACCTGCCGGCGATGAGCCGCACCGTTAACCATCAGCCACACAAACTTGTTGCCGTCGGCACCCTGCTGCACGGCCGTAATGGGCACTGTCACACCGCCGTCGTCATGGTCGGCGAGTCCGCTGCCCTTTATCTCTACGTTGCACACCATGCCCGGCAGTAGCTGCTGCCCCTTGTTGGGCACATGGATGCGAATGTCATAGGTGTGGGTGAGCGGGTCAGCCTCCACGCCTTTCTCTATGCGTCCTCCCTTGTAGGATGCTTGCAGAGCCTCCACGGTGATGCGAGTGGGGGTGGATGGCTGTATAGAGGCCATCTCCTTTTCGGGTACGCTGGCCTTAATCTTAACATTACCTATATTCAATATGGTAGCCACGGGCATGGCGGGCAGCATCGTCTCTCCAGCCGACCTCACGCCGCTGCCTATCACTCCGCTGACGGGGGCGTGGACAGAGCAGTCGGCAAGATTCTTACGGGCAAGGTCGAGCTGTGCCTTGGCCTGGTCCACCTTGCTCTGTGTCTCCACCCATTTTATCTCGGGCAGGGCATTGTTGTCGTAAAGCTGCTTCATACGGTTGTATGCGTCGTTGGCCTGAGCCATCTGCGCCTCAGCGGCACGCAGCATGTTGCGAGCTTGGGTGGGGTCGATGGTGGCGATCAACTGACCGCGCCCTACGCGCTGCCCTTCACTCACATACACTCGGGTGAGCATATCACTACCGGTAAAGCTGACGGCAGTGCTCGACTCTTCCTCTACCACGCCTACGTAGGTGCGGTTGCCAAAGCCAACCTGCTCATTGGCAACTTCTGTCTTTACCACCACAGGCAGTGGCTTGGTATCCTCCTTCTTGCTGCCGCACGAGGTGAGGGCTAATGCAAAGAAGCAAAAAACGAGAGCTCTCGACACTCGACTCTGGGCTCTTGACTTAATTTTTTTCATCATGATGAGAATTTTGACATGCAAAATTATACTACACAAGCCAAAGAAAAATGTTCAAAAAACCGCAGTAAGTGTTCTTTTTGTCATTAAATGCAAAAAATATTACTCTAAGAACATTTTTCACCCCAATAGGGACATATTGTATGTCCAAAAGTTCGTACCTTCGCCGCATGAAACAGACAATTAATAAACCTGACGTGCTGAATGTGGAGCACTCTGCATTCCTTAAGGATGACGAATTGGGCGAGCTGCGCTATGCCAATGACGACGTTATCATTATTGATAATATCCAGCGTATAAGCGAGGACTGGCCTGCTATCCGACTTAATATGTTGCTCGTGGCCTATTGCCGCGAGGGGCGTGTACAAATGAGCATCAATGGACGCACTCACATGGCCTATAAGGGAAATCTCATACTGTGCAACGGTATGCAGGTGCTCAGCAATGCCATGTTCAGCTACGACTTTGTGTGCGACATATTGTGCATATCCAACAGGCGTGTGGACGAGATTATCCATACAGACAACAAGGCTATGGACACATTCCTGTATGTCACCGACAACCCGGTGCTGCAGCTGTCGGAAGAGGAGTATGATGTCTATGCTACCTATAAGGACATTTTTGAGCGTAAACTGCGCATGCGTCGCCATGAGTATTTCAACCGCTCCTTCGACGGTATGCTCACCGCCGCCATCTACGACTTCCTGTCTATCATCCAGCGCCAGAGGCAGGGTAGGGCAATGACAGTGCCTGAGATAGCAGTCACTTCCGACCACGCCAAGGCCATCGTGCGCAAGTTCCTCCTCCTGCTTGTGGAGGACGAGTCGCGCCATCACAGTGTGAAGTATTTCTCCGATATCCTCTGCATTACGCCCAAATATCTCGCCTCCATCTGCAAGCAGCAGACAGGTAAGACTCCCTCGCGCTGGATACGTGAGCAGCTCGTGGAGAAGATACGCTCTATGCTTGTCAACACCACCCTCTCGAGTAAGGAGATATCCCAGCGACTCGAGTTCCCCAATCCCTCCTTCTTCGGACGTTTCGTTCGTCAGCATCTCGGCTGCACCCCCATCGAGTTCAGGAAAAAGAACAAGGGAGGATAATTTGAGATTTGAAAATTAGCTTTGCGACTTTGCGACCCTCTGACTCTGCGACTATAAAGACTCTGCGCCTGCCCTTGGCAGTGTGCATTGTGCTTATCCACCTGCACATGCAGGTCAACGGCACCCAGATAGAGTGGGGCAGCCTCACCTCTATGGACGCATGGCGCCTCTTCGCATGCGTAAGCATCAACGAGCTGGCATCGATAGCCGTCCCGCTCTTCTTCATGATATCTGGTTTTCTGTTCTTTTATAAGTCGCAAGGAATACCCAATGCCCAATGGTGGCTTGGCAAGCTACGCCGTCGTGTACGCACCCTCCTCATCCCTTATGTCCTATTTTGCCTTCTGGCAGTGATAGGCCTTGTTATCAACCATACTATGCAAGGCCATAGCCTGAGTGACAGCCTCCAAACATTTCTCGGCAATGGCAAGTGGTTTCACAACTTCTGGGATGTCCACACCACCGGCACCAACACTAACATACTCGGCATCACCAAACCCATCAGCTACCCCATCTGCATACCTCTGTGGTTCATACGCGACCTCATGGTCATTGTGCTGATGACACCTCTTATACGATGGGTACTGCTCAAGCTTCGCCTGGGCTGGATAGCCATTATGCTTGTTCTCTCGCTGACGGGTATATGGATTCCGCTCGTGGGCTTTAGCCCCAGCAGCTGCCTATGGTTCAGCATCGGTGCGTGGTTTAGCATGCGCGGAGTAAGCATGGCTGCCAGCCTGCAACCGCTGCGCGTGCCGCTGCTGTGCGCGGCCATTCCCCTTCTTGTTGTTGATATTCTCACTGACGGTACTCCCTCTGACCGATATGTCCACTTCGCGTTCCTCATGGTGGCTGTGCCTGCGGTGTATGCTATAAGCTCTTTAGCTCTCCCCCTTTATGGGGGAGCGGGGAGGGGGTCTGTCTCTCTCTCTTTCTTCATCTTCGCATTCCACACACTACCTCTCCCATTCCTCGGTTGTCGTCCCGTGGAATGGGCTAAGCAGTTGCTATGGACCAACAGTGACAACGGATGGCTGTGCATCCTTCAGTTTGTGGGTGCGGCTTTGCTCACCGTTGCCGTCTGCCTGCTGGTCTATCTGCTGTTGCGGTGGATATGTCCCAGATTCCTTTTTCTCCTCACTGGAAGAAAAAACTAATAAAAAGTTAGGAATTAAGAGTTAGGAGTTAGGAGTTTTTTCGTAATTTTGCATTCTGATTTCGGACATAAAAACACTTACAATATATGGAAAAGATTAGAATTGCGATTATTGGGTACGGCAATATCGGCCGTTACACCCTGCAGGCCATAGAGGCCAGTGAAGACTGTGTGTGCGTGGGCGTGGTACGCCGCAACGGCGACGCCGACAAGCCCGCCGAGCTGGCTGCATACCCCGTAGTGAAAAACATCAGTGAGCTGCGCGACGTGCAGGTGGCTGTGCTGGCCACTCCTACCCGCAAGGTAGAGGAGTACGCCCTGCAGTGCCTCGCGCTGGGCATCAACACGGTGGACTCGTTTGACATCCACACTCAGATTGTAGATCTGCGCCGCTCACTCGACGCTGAGGCCAAGAAGCACGGTGCTGTCAGCATCATTTCCGCTGGATGGGACCCAGGGTCGGACTCTATCGTGCGCACCCTTATGGAGAGCCTGGCGCCCAAGGGCGTAAGCTACACTAACTTCGGTCCCGGCCGCTCGATGGGTCACTCGGTGGCTGTACGCGCCATACAGGGCGTGAAGGACGCACTGTCGGTGACCATCCCCGTAGGCACGGGTTTGCACCGCCGCATGGTGTATGTGGAACTGGAAGATGGTGCCGACTTCCACACCGTGGAGAATGCCATCAAGACAGACCCCTACTTTGTTAACGATGAGACGCATGTGATGCAGGTGGACAGTGTGGATGCCCTCAACGACGTGGGCCATGGCGTGAACATGGTGCGCAAGGGCGTGAGCGGCAAGACGCACAACCAGCTCCTTGAGTTCAACATGAAGATTAACAACCCCGCTCTCACTGGCCAGGTGCTGGTGAACGTGGCGCGTGCCTCGTTGCGTCAGCAGCCTGGTGCTTACACCATGATTGAGCTCCCGGTGATAGACATGCTGCCCGGCGAGCGCGAAGAGATTATAAGGCATCTAGTTTAGGCGTTTAGCGCTATGGTTAAACTGAGGATATGGCTGATGGCGGTCATCGCGCTGTTGCTCAGCAGCTGCGGGGGCTGGCGTGAAGCTGGTGGCTCGTCAAAGGATGTGCCGCCGATATTCCCTGACTATGTGGGAGTGACGGTGCCTGCCAACATTGCGCCGCTGAACTTTGAGGTCACCGACGCCACCCATCTGCAGGCTGTGCTTACAGCAGGCAAGGAGGAAGTGCGCGTGAGCGGCTGCCGCTATGTGGACATTGATGTTGACGACTGGCAACGGCTCATCAATGCCGCCCTTAAGAGTGGGGGCAAAATCAGCGTAAGCGTGGCAGCATGGACCGCCGCAGCTCCCGATGGCATGCAATACGCGCCATTCGACATCATGGTGAGCAAGGACGAGGTGGACCGCTGGGTGGTCTATCGCCAGATACCGCCGAGCTACGAGTTGTGGAGCCGTATGGGCATCTACGAGCGCGACCTGACAAGCTTTGACGAGCGTGCCATCATCATAAACAAGCAAAACAACAATGGTTGCGTCAACTGCCACTCCTTTGCCGACTACAACCCAGAGAAGGGAATGGTGTTTCATGCCCGTGGCAAGGGCGGTGGCACGGTGGTGTATCACGACGGCCACCTGGAGAAGATTGCCCTGGAGCAGATGGGGCCTCAGAAGAGCGGTACCTATCCCATGTGGCACCCGAGCGGCAAGTGGGTGGTGTTTTCCAGTAACCTGACACGCCAGTCGTTTTACGCCCATTCGCAGGACAAGATTGAGGTGTATGACCAACGCTCGGATATCATATTATATAATGTTCGCGCGAAGAATGTGGTGTGCGACGAGCGCTTCTGCGACAGCCTTAGTTGGGAGACATTCCCTGCCTTCTCGCCTGACGGCAAGTGGCTCTATTTCTGCACTGGCAAGGCCGTGAAGATGCCTATGCAATATAAGGACCTGCATTACAGCATTGTGCGTGTGCCCTTCAACGAGGCGACGGGTGAGCTGGGAGCGCAGGTTGACACTATCTACAGCGCCAGCCGACAGGGTGGCAGTGCTTCTTTTCCGCGACTCTCTCCCGATGGACGCTATCTGCTGTTCACATGGGCGGACTGCGCCACCTTCCCCATTCATCATAAGGAAGCCGACATCAAGATGATTGATATGGAAGAGGGGACAGTTGTGGAACTGCCTGAAATCAACAGCCCCGACGTTGACAGCTACCACTCGTGGAGCAGCAGCGGACGCTGGGTGGTGTTGAGCAGTAAGCGCATCGACGGGCGTTATACGAGGCTGTTCCTCAGCCATTGGGACGGCAAGTCGTTCACTAAGCCTATGCTGTTGCCGCAGCGTGATCCGGAGCATAACCGCCAGCGTATGTACAGCTACAACATCCCCGAGTTTATAAAGGAACATATCTTGTTCGACCCCGATGAGATGGCTGAGCTCTTTGTAGTTCCAAATTCCTAAGACCATGAGCAAACGAAGGCAGTCATATAAATCGCAAAGTCGCAAAGTCACAGAGCCACAAAGGCCAGTGGCAAAGCCGCAGAGCAAGATCAGCCAAAACTCCAAGCTGTCCCTGCTGTGGAGCTGCGGCAAGAGTGTGTTGGTGCCGACGATAGCAGTATTTGTGTTTGTGGCATTGGCGCTGACCCACTTCCCTAACTCCGAGCGGATGATGGAGTATCTCAATTTCTTCGTGTGGACTCCCGAGCACCTGTCGCTGCGACTCTCCATGTACCCAGGTCTGAACAGTATGCTCACGGCATGGCTGCTGCAGTTCTTCAAGAGTGCGGCGGTGGGCTTTATCCTTGAGGCTGGCTTGCTGGCACTGATGACATGGCTGGCGGCTATGGTGCCCAAGGCGTGGGGCAGACGGTCGTGGACGATGTTTGCAGTCATCCCTGCCGTGGGGTTGGTATTGCTGTTTCTACATAAACCATCGGTGACACTGGAGGGTATCTTCATGTTCGGCAGCCTGGTGGCCGTGGGCTATGCATACAGACAGGGCAAGGCGTGGCTTACCACTGTGGCTATCGCTGTGGTGGGATTACTCTCCTTCTGGTTCATCGCATTCCCCATTACAGTGCTGCTAATGGTGGCATTGACGTTGCTTCAATTGACAGCAAAGAAAGATGGCAATAACAAGATAATGAGTATTGTCAATCTCCTGCTGCCTTTACTCTTCATTGCCATTACGGCGCTCAGCATAAAGTTGTCCTCCGACCATCTGGGCTTTATTCCCTTCGACAAAAGGTGGTGGTATGTGCCTGAGGTGTGGGACCATGTGACAGAGCTGCTCCTGCTGTTGGCAGCACCCATAGCGCTGATGTTTGTGCCGCTTGTCGGCAAGCCTTCGGTGCAAGCGCTCATCACCTTGGTGGCAAGCGTTATCGCTGGACTGTATTGCTACAACCAGATTACCGGAAATGAAGGCTACCATGTGTCGGAGAAGGTATATCGTCTTGCTGCGCTGGCCGAGAAAGGCGAGTGGGAGCAACTACTGAGCGACGTCAGAGAAGAGGAGAGTATTTCCAATAGCATCTATCTGCAGTATGCCCTCCTTGCCGAGGCACGGCTGGGCACTCTGCCTGACAATCTTTTCCTATATCCCATCAATTCGCCCGAGATGTTATGCCCGCGCCTCGAGACCGCACCGGCTGCCAGTGATTTCACGCGTATATTCTATAGGGAACTCGGTTTCCCCGACGAGGCATTCCATCAGTCATTCCAATATGGCATGATGGCGTCGCCAGCCTGTGGATTCTGTGCTGGCTCATTGCGCCACATGGCCGAGTATAGCGTCGCGCTTGGCGACAAGCCGTTGGCGGAGAAGTATCTGTGGCTTTTGGAGCGCACGTCTAATAACGGCGATTTCGTCGCAGAGCAGCGGCAGCTACTTGCCAAAGCACTCCCCCTTCATGGGGGAGCGGGGAGGGGGTCCGTGCCTCTGCGCGGCGATTTCTTCGTGATGGCTACTGCTTTCAACACGGAGATGGTGCAACATGTGGAGAACGACCCCAACAATAAGGCTGCGCTCGACTATCTGCTATGCGGACTGCTACTGACCAAGCGCTTGGAGGTGTTTAGGATTGTGCTTAACGAATACGCCGACAAATATAAGGATGCACCGCTGCCCAAGGCTTATGCTGAGGCGGCAGCAGTGCTACGTCTGGTAAATCCGTCAGGGCTGTCGCCCGAGTTGCACTACGACTCCGCTATTGACAATCAGCTGAAGGAGTTTAACCAAGCTCACGCGGCGCAGAACGACGCGTCCTTCCGCGGAACGTTCTGGTATTATTATTTCTACGCGCAGATTCCTCCGCAGCAGGAGTGGATAAGCCAGTCGCAGAGCTCATAAGTAAAGGCCCCTCCCGACTCCCCCGCAATGGGGAAACAGGAGGGGCAAATCATAATTATAGGAGATGGATTACTGCTCGTCTCTGTCAAATGTGGCGGGCTGTCCCTTGGACAAGGGCAGCAGTGTGCCGGTAAGCGGTGTGACCTTGATGGCCTGCGCCATGCCGTCAACGTACTGCACCTTGAAGGTGCCCTTGCTCTTGTAGGGCTTCGGCGCACTGT
>JAFZUB010000008.1 GCA_017618515.1 Bacteroidaceae bacterium | reverse complement strand
TTCTATTACTGCGCAGTCGTCGCCGACACCTTTGGTGGTGGAAGGCTGCTGCGGCTTTATATCGTCGGTGAGGTGGCGGATGAGGCCAAACTCGCCAAGGGTGGATATCTCTGTACGCTTAGACATGGGACATTGAACATTGAGTATTGAACATTGAGGATTACTTTCGAACTCTATCAAGAATAAGGTCCTTGAGGGCTTCCTCTTGATTGAACAGTATCTTTGTGGCTATGCGCTGCACTCGGAGTTTAGTGCGCAGCACCTCCGGCAGCTCGGTGGGGAGGCGACTGAAATCCTTGCCTGTGGTGATGACCACGTCGGCACTCTGAGCGGCAGTGGCAATGCGGCTGATGTCTTTCTGCGAGAAATTGTGATGGTCGGCAAAGCGCATGGTGGTCAGCGACAGGCACTGTGGGGTGTAGTGCTGTATGAGCGGTAGGGGCTTGGCAATGCCGGTGAAGATAAGGGCGTGCTTGGTATTGAGGTCGGGGATATTGAGCGGTTCATACTCAATGGCGGAGAAGAACACATGCTGATGGGGTAGTGGCTGCAACTCCTTGCGTATGCTTTCGGCCTCGTCGGGAGTGATACCATAGGGGCATTTGCTCACCACAATGATGTCGGCACGCGCGGCGCCCTCCTTCAGTTCGCGCAGTCGCCCCTCAGGCAACACGCGGTCGCGGGTGTAGAGACGGCGGTAGTCAGTAAGCAGGATATCGATGTCGCGATGGATGAAGCGGTGCTGGTAAGCATCGTCGAGCACTATGCTGTCGATGGTGCAGTCGGCCTGCAACAGGCGCTGCGCACCATGCACACGGTCTTCGCATACAAAGACAGGCACCTTGCCCTCCATGGTGCGGAACACCTCCACTGGTTCGTCGCCAATCTCGCGTGCTGTGCTGGTGGCATCGGCATGCAGGAAACCGCGGGTCTTGCGGCCATAGCCTCGGGACAGCAGCGCGGGGTGGCGCTCCGCTGTCAGCAACTGGCGCAGCAGCCACAGGCACATAGGTGTTTTGCCCGTGCCGCCCACACTGAGATTGCCTATGCTCACCACCGGCACTTGCACCGCGGTGATGGGAGTGCGGCCAGTGTCGAAGCGACTGTTGCGCCACCTCATCACGCGGCCGTAGGTCCATGCTGCGGGCCGGAGAATCAGCGAGGTCTTCATCTTCGCGATTTTGTTACTCCTTTTCTCCTTACTCCTATTTAATCTTAATTATATAAGGTAAGCGCGCGTAAACGGTGCAACCGTTCTTAAGGTAGTTGATTGCCTGCAGCGGCTCATAGAAATCGCCGAGCAGGGAGCGCAGACGTCCGGCAAAGGCCTGCTCTTCAGCAGTGCCGATTGCCAGCTGAGCATACCAAGGCTGAACCTCGGGATAACCCACTACGGCGTAGCCCTCTTTCAGCTTGGCCTTGGAGGCAACGTAGTTGATGGCATCCTGCAGGCTGCCGAGCTTGTCAACAAGTCCGAGCTTTAGAGCCTGAGTGCCGGTCCACACGCGGCCTTGGCCGATGCTGTCCACCTGAGCAAGGGTCATCTTGCGGGCATCAGCCACGCGGGTCATAAACAGAGTGTATCCCTCTTCTATATGGGCCTGCAGGCGCTGACCCTCTTCTGCGTTGAAGGGGCGGCTCATATTGCCGAAGTCAGACATCTTGTTGGTGTTGACAGCATCGAACTTCAGTCCAAGCTTGTTGGTCAGCAGTTCGCTGGCATCGGGGATCATACCGAAGATGCCGATAGAGCCAGTGATGGTGGTGGGCTCAGCAAAGATGTAGTCGGCACCGGCAGCAATGTAGTAACCGCCCGATGCAGCTACGCCACCCATAGACACTACGACGGGCTTTTTCTTTGCCAGCACCTTGATATTGTGCCACATCTGCTCGGAGGCAAAAGCACTGCCGCCAGGCGAGTTGATGCGCAGCACAACGGCTTTTACATTGTCGTCTTTAGCCAGTTTCTGCAGATCCTTGCAGACCTTTTCACCAACGACGCTGCCTTCGCTCATAGGATTCGGAGAGGCTTCTTCAACGATTTCGCCCTCAGCATAGTAAACGGCAACCTGATTGCCCATGTCGCCCTTCTTATCAGCGGCATCGCAGAGAGTGGAGGGCGAAATGAGATTGAGTTCATTTTTCTCGTCTACGCCCAGTTTCTTCTTGAGCATATCTGTGAACTCTTCTTTGTACATCATAAGGTCAACCAGTCCACTGGCCTTGGTCTCCTTGCCGCCAGCGAAGACCATACACTTGTCGGCAAGATCGTTGACTTTGTCCGGCTGCATCTTGCGGCTTTTGCAGATGTCATTAACCCATGTCTGCCATATTTCGGTAATATAAGCGGTTACCTGCTCGCGATTGGCGGGCGACATCTGTGTCTCGGTGTAGGGCTCCACGGCACTTTTGTAGGTGCCCACCTTAAATACCTGCATCTTCACGCCCAGTTTGGCCATCAGGTCCTTGTAGAACATAATCTGCGCGCTCATACCGTGCCAATCGACAGCGCCGATGGGGTTGAGCGCAACAGTGTCGGCTACCGAGCAAAGGTAGTAAGCGCCCTGCCCATAGACATCGTTGCCGTATGCGTAGATTGGCTTGCCCGACTTCTTGAAGTCCAGCAGCGCCTGACGTAGCTCTTGCAGTGTGGCGGGGTAGCTGCTCAGCATACCGCTTTCCAGCCAGATGCCCTTTATGTCGTCATTGTCCTTGGCTATGCTGATAGCCTTAAGAATCTTATCGAGGCCGATGCTCTCGTCATCCTCGCCCAGCAGGCTCTGCAGGGTGTTGTCTTGCTGCTGCTCGGTAATCACGCCATCGAGGTTGATGTGGAGCAGGCTGTTGCTCTTCACGGTGGCGTCGTCGGTGCTGCTACTGCCAATCATCGCTACGATGAGAACAAAGAGAAGGAGTGTGCAAATGATGCTCCCAATAATGAAGCCAACGGTGGATGATAGTACGTTAAGCCAGAAATGCTTAGTCCAAGGGAATTTTTGTTGTTGAGTGTTGTTTTCCATAATGATGTTAATTAGATATTTGGTGCAAAAGTAGTAAAAATATTGAACATTGAGTATTGAGCATTGAACATTTTTTTGTAATTTCGCAGCGGCAACTCACACTATTCTCTATTTATATGTCCAAGCTCAAGCGTTTTTTAAATTTTCTCGGCCACCACAAGTATGCCACGACCATTGTGATATTTCTTGTGCTGATAGTTTATCTGGACTCCAACAGTCTGTATAACCGCTACCTGATTCATCAGGAGAATTGTGCTCTGCAGAATGAGATAGATGCCTATAAGGCGCAGTACCAGAGAGATACGCGTCTCTATATGGAGTTGCAGCGTGATCCCAACGCTGCGGTGAGGATAGCGCGCGAGAAATATTATATGAAGAACGAGAACGAGGACGTTTACGTATTTGAAGATGAAGAAGCTGAATAGCTTGCAATTGTTTATATATCGCCTCGGTGGCGTGTTGATAATCATAGGCGCTGTGCTCAATCCGCTGGAGAGTGCGGCGGCACCTTATATATATTGTGCAGGCGCGTTGATGTTTGCCTCGATGCAGATGCTGGCCAGCTACGAGGGCGACAGCGTGGTCATACGCCGCCTGCGCCGTCAGCAGGTGCTGGGAGCATTGTTGTTGGTGGTGAGCGGAGCCATGATGTTTGGTCACCAATACCACATGACTTATATGCGCCACAACGAGTGGATGGTGGTGATGCTCATAGCTGCAGTCTTTGAACTGTACGCAGCCTTCCGCATCCCATACGAATTGGAAAAAGAAGAGAAGAAGGTTAAGTAATGTTAAAGATTGGCCGCTGATTAAACTTTAGGCATGCGGTCTCAGTCTTACCAACAGAAAACATTAACCATACCATTTAATTAGCAAGACTATGAAACGTACTATGATTTTCTGCCTCAGCCTCGTTCTGGGGCTTGCCACAATGATGGCACAGGACGCCAAGCAGTGTCCTCAGGGTGAAGGGCAGCAAGGCCCCAAGCTTACCACTGAGCAGAAGGCTCAGCTTATCACTGACCGCATGGCCAAGGCATACGATCTCACTGCCGAACAGAAGGCCAAGCTTCTCGAGCTCAACACAAAGGCTCTGACTCCAAGACATCATAAGGCCGCTCCCTGTCCGAAGGACGGTGACAAGCAGTGTGACAAGGCTGCTCCTTGCCCGAAGGATGGCGAGAAGCAGTGTGACAAAGCAGCTCCTTGCCCGAAGGATGGCGAGAAGAAATTTGCTCCTGGCCAGGGTGGCTACTTCAAGGCACTTGCCGAGATTATGACCCCCGAGCAGTTTGCTGCTTATCGCACTGACAAGATGATTGAGCGCAGTCTGATGCCTCAGCGTCCGCAGATGCGTGGCCGTTTTGGCCGTCGCGGCATGCCGGGTCCCGGCTTTGGCGGAGGCAAGGGAATGCAGCATCGTGGCCATGGTCCTGGCATGAAGGGACAGCCTGGTGCTCCCGCTCAGGGAGAGTGCGCACAAGGTGGCGACCACCAGTGTGCCAAAGGTGGAGAACACAAGGACTGCGCCAAGGCTGGCAGCAAGGAGTGCAAGCACGACATGAAGGGCTGCGATAAAGGCGGCAAGGAGTGCTCACCGTGCAAGTGTGGCGGCAAGTGTGGCAAGGACAGCTGCAAGAAATGCAAAGCCTGCAAGAAATAGCAGAAAGATACAAGTCTAAAGATAAAAACCGCGAACGTAGTAATACGCTCGCGGTTCTTTACTTAAACAAGTTCTTTTCTTATCTGTGACCACTGGTCGGAGAGAGCCTGCAGCGAAGGAAGGACTATGGCGGCGCCTTCGTCGCGGAGCACATGGTCGGGCAGGGGACCGGTGTTACATGCTATGGTGTAAGCTCCGGCAGCAACGGCGGAGCGCACGCCAAGAGGGGCGTTCTCCACCACCATTGTCTCGTCGGGACGCACGGCAGCCTTGTGCATAGCCATTAGATAGGGCTCAGGGTCGGGTTTACCGTAGGTCACGTCGAAGCCTGTGACCATGAGGTCGCTGTGGAAGATGCCTGGGTAGTCGCGGTTGAGGCGCTCCAGCAGGCTGTGCTGCGCACTGCCCGTAACGAGGACTATCTGCAGGCCGTCAGCCTTTATTTGCTCCAGGAGGCTGCGCGCTCCGGGCATGGCTTTAGCCTCGGGCAGAGTGTTGAAATACTCGCACTTGCGAGCGTAGATACAGTTCACCTCGTCATGGTTGGTGGGGCGGCCCCAGTTTTTGCGCGTAAAGATATCTATGGTAGAGAAGCCCGTGCGGCCTTCCTGCATGAAGACATCATGGTATGTCATACCAAGACCAAAGTCTTCTGAGGCCTTGGCCCACGCCTCGGCATGGTGGGGCATGGAGTC
>JAFZUB010000067.1 GCA_017618515.1 Bacteroidaceae bacterium | reverse complement strand
GACGGCAGCAGTTACGGTGTCACCAAGGTTAAGACCAAGGAACAGTTGCGCCCCGCCCTCGAGGTAGCCTTTGCTGAGGACAACGATGTCATGATTGAGGCATTCCTCGACGGTACTGAGATAACCTGCGGATGCTACAAGACACGCAAAGCCAGCCACGTCTTTCCTATCACCGAAGTAGTGACCAGCCAGGAGTTCTTTGACTATGACGCCAAATACAATGGCATGGTCGATGAGATAACCCCTGCTCGCATCGACCCCGCCACTGCGGAGCGCGTCAGCAAGCTCACCTCTGCCATATATGACATCCTCGGATGCCGCGGCATAATACGCATCGACTATATCCTTACTGGCCCCAAAGGCAAGGAGACTATCAACATGCTTGAGGTCAACACCACCCCCGGTATGACGGCCACCAGCTTTATACCCCAGCAGATACGCGCCGCTGGCCGTGAGCCCGGCGAAGTGATAGTCGATATAATTGAAGACACTCTTAACAATGATAGTCGCAAAGACGCATAGAACGATATAACCTCACAGTTTTTCCATGAATACTCAAGTTTTTGATGATATCCGCCCCTTCACAGCCGAAGAGTTGCCCGCGGCCATAGAGCAGTTGCTCGCTGATCCCCATTTCTGCGGAGTGATAAGCACAGTCTTCCCCCAGATGACCTTCGACGATTTCGCCGCACAGGCACGCAGTTGCAAGACACCACTTGAGTTTCAGAAAGCGTTCTGCTATCCCTTCCTCAAGCAGCTCGTCGCCACTAAGAGCAACGGGCTCACCATGGACAGCAGCGCCGTTGACAAGACAGGCAACTACACCTTCATCAGCAACCACCGCGACATAGTGCTCGACAGCGCCTTCCTCAGCATCCTGCTGCTCGACAACGGCTTTAGCAACACCACTGAGATAGCCATTGGCGACAACCTGCTCATATACCCCTGGATAGAGACACTCGTGCGCATCAACAAATCCTTTATCGTGCACCGTGGACTCACCATCCGCCAGCAGCTCGCTTCTAGCATCCAGATAAGCAGCTATATGCACTATGCCATACAAGAGAAGAAAGAAAACATCTGGATAGCTCAGCGGCAGGGTAGGGCGAAAGACTCCAACGATATCACCCAGCGCAGCGTCATCAAGATGTTTGGCATGGGCGGCGAAGGCACACTCATTGAACGCCTGCAGCAACTCAACCTGGTGCCTACAGCTATATCTTATGAGTTCGACCCCTGCGACTACCTCAAAGCAAAAGAAATGCAGCAGAAGCGTGACAACCCTGACCATCAGAAAGCACCCGACGATGACCTTATCAACATGCAGACTGGCATTTACGGATGGAAAGGCGAGATACACTATAAGGCAGCTCCCTGCCTCAACCAGTGGCTCGGCACGCTCAATGCCGACACACCAAACAACGATATCTTCCTACTGCTGCGCGACAAGATAAACGTAGAGATACACAAAAACTACAAACTATATCCTAACAACTACATTGCCGCCGACATGCTCGAGGGCAACACAGCGTGGGGCGAGCGCGGGCACTATAGCGAGAACGACAAGACAGCCTTTGAACAATATCTCAACGAGCGCATAGCACTCATAGAGCTGCCCAACCCTGACCGCTATTACCTCTGCCGTCAGATACTTCTTATGTACGCCAACCCTTTGTACAACTATTACAAAGCCATTGAAAGCTAAGTTATACATATTGTCTGCATTGATAGCTGCGCTGTTCACAACATCGTGCTCCGACGACGAGTCGTGGGTGCCTCCATACCTTACTGACTTTGCCGACCTTGCCACCGACACCGACGGCGCCATTGTTAGCATGACACTTGACAACGGTACCAAGTACGATGGCTCAACTTTCAAATGCTCAATAGGCAATGATCAATCGTTGTCGAAGGACAGCCTTTACCGTGCCATCTGTGTATATACTGTTGTGAATGCAACAGCCACCCTGTATAGCTATACGATGGTATTTGCGCCAGAGCCCATAACGACGGAGCAGCTTGCCGACGATGTGATGAAGACTGATCCGTGCACTATACAAGGCATCTGGAGAGGCGGCGACTATATCAATGCGCGCATGCTCGTGCAGGGCAAGGACAAAGCCCACATAGTGGCCTTTATTGATGAGGGGATAGTTGATAACACCTTGACCCTAAGGTTGTATCATGATCAGAACGGCGATATGGAAGCGTTCACGCGTACCATTTATTTGTCGTGTCCGTTGCGAGGATATGCCGGGCAACTCGTGAAA
This sequence comes from Bacteroidaceae bacterium, assembly GCA_017618515.1. Next base: position 2,680 of record JAFZUB010000067.1, on the reverse strand, counting down.
GGCCGCGACAGCATAGCCTTTGTCGTTAATCAGCAGGACAAGGGACTGACAACCTACAAACTTCCGTATTGATAAAAATTCCCTTCCCCTAAGCTTTATCAAGAATTACTTTATTTCTTCGGGCTGCACATAGCCGTGCTGCACGGCATAAATGGTGAGCTTGGAGAGCGACTGCGAGCGGAGTTTCTGCATTATGTGCTTGCGGTGTGTGATGGCTGTATTGACGGAGATATTGAGGTGGTCGGCTATCTCCTTATTTATCATGCCCTTGGCGAGCAGCCTCAGCACCTCGATCTCGCGACGGGTGAGCGCCTGTTTGTCTCTCTCTGCGGCCTGCCGAATCTGTTGCGTCACCTCGCTGGGATAGTTGCTGAAATGCCTATGTCCTCTCTGCTGCATCTGCAGCAGCTGGCGCAGAATCTCCTCACGAGAGGAAAGCATATTGATTGACCATTTGGGGCTCCCCTCCCTTTCCCCTATAGAGGGAAGACTTGAGTTGGAGGTTAGAGTGTTTTCTTCGCTGTCGAGGAGGATGATGGTCTGGTGGGTGCGCTGGCTATAGTAGTCGGTGTGGGCGAGGTAGTCGTCCACGCTGACGAAGTAATGGTAGTAGGGATGGTCGTTCTGCTGGTTCATCTGCTCGGTGGTGCTGAACATGTGGAAGGTAGCGAAGGGCATGACCTCCTCTAGCATCTGCTTAAAGCCGAGCAGCATGAGAGTGTTGCGACTTATTAGGGCGATATTACTATTATTGACCATTGAATATTTAGGATTGAGCACTGAGGATTAGCCGAGGTATGGGTTGTATCGGCGCTCGCGCTCGATGGTGGTAGTGTTGCCGTGGCCGGGATATACTTTGGTGGCGTCGGACAGTGTCATGACTTTGTCGCGGAGGCTGCTGATGAGGTGGAGTGCGTTTCCGCCAGGGAAATCGGTGCGGCCGATGGACTGCTCGAAGAGGTTGTCGCCAGAGAAGAGGGCGCCCTCTTCTCTGCAGTAGAAGCAGATGCCGCCGGGGGTATGGCCGGGTGTCTCAATCACTTTAAACCGGTGGTTGCCGAAGGTGACGGTATCGCCTTCCTTGAGCATGGTGCCGAGGGGTGCAACATCAACCTTGAGACGATAGCCGAGCATGCTCTGCACCTGGAGGGAGAGGTTGGTGTAGAGCTCGGCCTCGTTGGCGTGCATCTGGGGCTTGAGACCGTAAGTGGCGTAGAGATGTGCGTTGCCCATGGTGTGGTCGAAGTGGCCGTGGGTATTGAGTACATGCTTGAGTGTCAGTGCCTCTCGCCGAATATATTCATCTATTGCTTGATGTTCACCACGTATGCATGCGCCGTCGTCGATGATGACGGCTTCTTTGGTTTCATCGCTGACTACATAGCAGTTTTCTTCTACCATGTTGACTACAAAACACTTGATGTTTAGCATGGGATATAAAGGATTTTCTTTGTTTCGAAGTAGGGGAGGTTGAAGTAGTCGGTGATGGGTGTGAGCTCGTACCAGCGGCGGAGGTGAGCGAGCTCGTCGGTGAGGTCGCCGCCCTTAAGGCAGATGAGTCCGGTGGGGATGGCGTTGCGCTGGGTGCGGCTGATATTTTTCTGTACGAGCTGGAGCAGCTCGGGAGCGTTCATGACGGCACGGCTGACGATATAGTCGTAGCGGCCTCGCTCTTCTTTGGCGTTGCGGTGGGTGCAGGTGACATTGGTGAGGCCGAGGGCTGTGGCCACCTCTGTGGCTACGCGTATCTTCTTACCAATGCTGTCAATGAGGTGGAAGCGGCTCTCGGGGGAGAGGATGGCGAGTGGTATGCCGGGGAAGCCGCCGCCGGTGCCGACATCGAGGATAGTGGTGCCGGGGGTGAAATGGATGTATTTACCGATGCTCAGCGAGTGGAGCACGTGGTGCAGGTATAGGTTGTCGATGTCCTTGCGCGAAATGACATTGATCTTGCTGTTCCATTCGCGGTAGAGCTCATCGAGCATGGTGAACTGCGCCACTTGCTCCTCGCTGAGCAGGGGAAAGTATTCAAGTATTTTAGTAAGCAAAGAGCGGGTAGTTCTTCATCGTGGCGTTTACTTCGCCGCGTACCTTGGCAATTATTTGCTCGTTCTCGGGATCGTTGAGCACTTCTTCTATCCATGCTGCTATCTGGAGCATGAGGTCTTCTTTGGCTCCACGCGTAGTGATGGCGGGTGTGCCAAGGCGTATGCCGGAGGTCTGGAATGCGCTGCGGCTGTCGAAGGGCACCATGTTCTTATTTACAGTGATGTCAGCTGCCACGAGTGCGTTTTCAGCTACCTTGCCGGTGAGCTCGGGATACTTGGGCCTGAGGTCGATAAGCATGGAGTGGTTGTCGGTGCCTCCACTTACAACTCCGAAGCCGCGCTTGACGAGCTCGTCGGCGAGGACGGCGGCGTTGCGCTTCACTTGCTTGGCGTATTCCTTAAACTCAGGCTGGAGTATCTCACCGAAAGCTACGGCCTTGGCTGCAATGACGTGCTCGAGCGGTCCGCCTTGTATGCCTGGGAATACGGCGCTGTTGAGTATCTGGCTCATCATCTTGACGGCGCCCTTAGGTGTGGTGAGTCCCCAGGGATTTTCGAAGTCTTTGCCCATGAGGATGATACCTCCGCGCGGTCCACGCAGTGTCTTATGTGTGGTGGAAGTAACGATGTGT
>JAFZUB010000066.1 GCA_017618515.1 Bacteroidaceae bacterium | reverse complement strand
AGATTAGTCCCTATCTCGCAAATATAGTGCTTATGAACTCCAACTATAATAATGCTGCGCAGATTTCTGCTGATGACTACTTCACCACCAATCAATATGAGGGCAAGATTTACAAGACAGTGAATCTTCAGGGTCGCGTACTGCAGAATTATTGTGAGACAGACTCTACTCTCAAGGCCGAGCAGACACGCATAGAGAAGGAGATAACGACTCTTCAGGATCATGTGTGGGGCAAAGACTCCAGTGCTGTCCAGGGCGACACTGTTGACGTGGTAATCGTAGAAGAGGGAAAGACAAAGAAAGCATCTAAGAAGGGCAAGGACGAGAATGTCTCGGAGCTCAACTCCAGCCGCGCCCAGCTTAAGCGTGAGCGCACCACGGGCAGCGCCAAGTCCTCCTCCTCAGGACCTAAGTTCTCGGCACGCCGACAGCGTCATTAGAGAATATACTTATAGGGCGAAGGACCCTAATCATATAAGTGCAGAAAGGCAGCTTGTCTCTCTGCACTTGTTTTTTCGTCACGTTGGGCCAAAAGTTTGTGTAAAGGATAGGAAAAAAAGTGAATTTTGTGAATGATTTTGTGCAGTTGTTTTTAAAATAAAGTATCTTTGCCGAGATAAGTAAAGTGTACCCGAATCTAAGAATACAAATGTCAAATACAATGAAAAGATTTTATCTACACCTCTTTATTATGACAGCTATAGTGCTGTCGCTGCCTGAGAATGTGGTGGCGTGGCAGATACAGAATGTTCCCATCAAGACTCGCTTCGCTGATGCGGTAGGCCCCGACAATGTCCTGCCAGAGTATCCGCGTCCTCAGATGGTCAGGCTCGCCCAGGCTGATGCTGCGCTCAGTCCTCTCAAGACGTATGCTGTGCGCGAGGAGGCGGCTGGTGAAGACTGGATTAACCTCAACGGACTATGGGACTTCCACACCACTACCAGTCTATATTCTGACGTGCCCACTAGTGGTTGGCAAGAGATTTTGGTGCCGTTTTGTACGGAGAGTGCGCTGAGTGGTATCAAGCAGAAGATTGAGAACATGGTTTATCGTCGTAAGATTACTGTGCCTACTCGTTGGGATGGCAAGCGTGTGATGCTTAATTTTGGCGCGGTTGACTGGAAATGTAGCGTGTGGCTCGATGGCGATTCCGTAGGAAACCATCAGGGAGGCTACGATCCTTTCTCAATTGATATTACAGACAAGGTTAAGTTTGGCACGGAGCAGGAGTTGGTTGTGAAGGTCTATGATCCAACCGACAAGGACTCCAATCCGCGCGGCAAGCAGGTGAGTCGTCCTGGCGGTATATTCTATACGAGTTGCTCGGGCATTTGGCAGACGGTGTGGATGGAGGCAGCAGGCAAGACTTATATCTCAGACCTTCGTATAACGCCCGACATTGATAATCAGCAGGTGAAGGTGCTGGTTACGGCTAAAGGCGACGACGCAGCTAATGCCACAGTGCAACTCAGAGCAATGCATGGCACAGTGGAGGTGGCCACTGCAGAGGGCAAGGCGGGAACTACGCTTGTTATGAAAATAAAGGATCCAGATCTCTGGAGCCCCGACCACCCATTCCTCTATGATTTGCAAGTAAAACTCTCCGATGGAATGGGCAATTTTGATGCAATGCTGGCTTATTTTGGTATGCGCAAGGTTGGCATGGAGCAGGTGGGCAATCGCTGGCGCATGACTATCAACAACAAGTTCCTTTTCAATCTGGGATGTCTCGACCAGGGCTATTGGCCCGAAAGCAATCTCACTCCTCCTAGCGAGGAAGCTATCAAGAGTGATATCACTTTTATGAAGCGCATAGGTCTTAATATGGTAAGAAAGCATATTAAAGTTGAGCCTGCGCGTTGGTACTACTGGTGTGATAAGCTGGGTCTTATGGTTTGGCAGGATATGCCGGGCATGAATTATGGCGGCAGCTATAAGGACATTCCCAATAACTCTGGTTGGTTCTCGCAGGAGTTGTTTGCAATGCTCAATAATCTGAAAAACACACCCAGCATAGTGACGTGGGTAAACTTCAATGAGGCAGGTGGACAGCACGACACGGAGTCTTATGTTAATTTGGTCAAGAATTTCGATGATACGCGTCTTGTTGACGAGGCCTCCGGTTGGACTCTCACTGGTGCCGGTGATATTAAGGATGTCCACACTTATCCTGCCCCCAACTATAGTGCCAGTGAGACTCAGGTTACTGCTATCGGCGAGTATGGCGGTGTGCAGATGCTCGTCGAGGGCCATACATGGGGCGCTGCGGGTAGCGTGTACGACTATGTCCAGACTGCCGCCCAATACGACAGCACCTATGCGTCCTATGCTAATATGCTGTTCCAGTACAAGATAAAGAACAATCTTTCTGCTGCGGTCTATACACAGCTTACCGATGTGGAGACGGAGCTTAACGGCTATATGACTTACGACCGCGTTATCAAGAGTGATGTTGATAAATTGTATGCAGCTAACAGGCAAGTGATTGATGGCTATATTGATGACTATAAGTACGTTCTTACTTCTGCTGATGTGCAACCGGTAACATGGAAATATACAACCACTGACCCGGGAGAGGGATGGGAGGCTGAAGACTTTGATGACTCTACATGGAGGACTGGTAAGGCTGGCTTTGGCATGCCAGGCTTTGACAATATGATAGTCAATACCCGTTGGAACTCTAGCGATATTTGGCTGCGTTGCGAGCTACCACTCAATATCACCGAGGAACAGATGAAGAAACTGCGCGCAAGGCTCTACCACGACGAAGATTGCCAACTTTATTTTAATGGGGAGAATGCTCTCAAGATTACTGGTTATACCACCAATTACTCCATCTACCAACTCAATGGCGCGGCACGCCAGAAACTCAATATTCAAGGCACCAATACTATTGCAGCACATGTTAAGCAGACCAGTGGTGGACAATTCTTTGACTTGGGTATTTTTATCAGTGGTGAGAAAGCTGATGTCAAGACTCACGAACTGGTTCTCAACCTCGACTATTCCAAGAGTTCCGAGTATAGCCTCGTGGTTGGCTATGCTACGGCTACCGATGCCGAGACTCCCGACGTTAGCTATACTATCGACAAGTTACCTATCGATAAGGTAATCATAGGTTTGGAAGATGATTTGCTTGCAACTCCTACCGAGCTTCATTACGACCTCACTCCCTACTTCGGTAGGCTCGACCCCAATGCTCCTGTCAAATACTTTGTCTATGTCAAGACTTCACAGGGCGAGGGCACAGGCACCATTCACAATGCTAAGATTGTGGAATACACCACCGAGCCAACGGGCGAAGACCTCTTGTTGCTTGATGAGGACATGGGCTTTGCGGCTAATCAGATGGTTCTGCTCTCCACGTCCAAAGGCAAGTACACCATATTGCAGGACCGCTTGCAGAAACTGGTCGAGAAGTGCGACCCGGAGCATGTAATATTCACCTCTCCACTACTCGACACTGAGGCTCCTTATGTCGACGGCTCCGAGTGTGGTCTGGTAACTACGGAGCCTCTCATCGATAAGTTGAGGACGGCAGTAGAGGCTGGTAAGATTGCTGTCGCTAACCAAGAAGATAATAATGCAGTGCTGGGACCGTTATGCGATGCAATAGAACAAGCTTATGCGGCGTGTGAAGCCAAGAACAACCCCATACAGGATGGCGGCTACTATTATATTATACATGGTTTCGCAGCTGACGCCAACACTGCCGGAACTGGCTTGGGACTGACTTATTCTAGTGCCGACAATTATGTCTATAAATCTGCGCTGATGCCAGGAAATACGGCTTTTATCTTCCACCTCACTCGCAACGGCGACTACTGGAATCTGCAGAATGTCGGCAACGGCAAGTATCTCAGCACACTCGAGAAGAGCAACCATATTTGGTCGGACACTCCTGTGGACCTGAAGATTGCCAATCGTTATGAAGAAAACCTCACCTATTGGACCAACGATGCCAACGATAATGTGCGCAAGCGTCTATGCTACGATATTACTTCTGCTGATGGCAAGACCCATCTCATGGGCCCTGCCGGTCAGGACAACAAGATAACCAAGGGCACAACATGGTGGTTCTGCGCATGGATGTTCCGACCAGTGGACTATATTCCCGCCGCCCTTGGCGATGTCAATGGCGATGGCACTGTCAACACAGCCGATGTGGTAATGGTTTATAGCTACATCATCAATGGCATCAAGTCGGGCGTCGGCCTCAACTGCGCAGATGTCGACAGTAGCACCCTCGTAAACACCGCCGACGTGGTCAAAATTTATAATCTTATTATAAATGGCGAAACACCATAAATCTTAAGAAAAATAAGGAAATCTTAAGGAAAAAGCGGTTTTTCATTTGTGGAAAGCCGTTTTTTTTACTTTTTTTTTGTGTCGTAATAAATAAAGTTGTATTTTTACACTCGCAATTTTAACGCAAACGATTTATTCACTTTTTTATTAACCCTAATTATTAACCAAATGAAAAGAGTACTAACATCTCTGATCACCCTGCTTCTGCTGTTGGTAGGAGTAGGTGTTGCTAACGCTGCAGTCGGCGACGTGGTTACCACGCTCGAAGGCCTCAGCACTAGCAAGGTCTACACGATCAAGGCTCCGCGTGGTAAGATTGTTCTTAGCGCCGCGAAGACTGGTGTCGTGTCGGACTACAAGAGTGAAGGCACTGTGGAAAACACTGGAAACTACTGCACTGAAGAAGGTGCTGACCAGTGGGCCATACTGCCTTACAAAGGAAATTACCTCCTCTACAATGTAGCTGTAGGTAAGTTCCTGTCTCCATCTGGTTCTCTTGTCGCTGTGGCCGATAATGCTTTCATGTGGAAGCTACTGTTGGCTGGCAATCCGACAGGAGATTACGTGTTTAAGTTCAAGGATGTTGCTTCCGACGGAACGTCTGAAGGCGGCAACACCATGAACAACAACAACTCTGGCGCGTGGGTTTGCAACGGTTGGAGTTCTGAGGACAACGGTAACCGCCTCGCATTCATTGAGGCCGGTGACTTCTCTGGATCTATTGGCGACTTCAGCTGGAAGGTTGTTGACGGCGATGGCAACGAGAAGTGGTCTACCGCTGGTGTTGCCCTTGTTGGCTCCACTATTGAGGCACCCCTCCCCTCACCGGGTCTCGTGCTTGATCCCGCCACTGTGGTGGTTGCTGATGGAATGAACGCTGTCAGCACTTACACTGTTGACGATTCTGTTCTGCCGTTCAAGTACAGCAGCAGTTTCGACAATGCTACTTGGTATCGTATGACCGTACGTGGCGGTGCCAAGAATTGTATGTTTGACGGAACAAATGTCAAGAACTCTACCGATGCGATAGAGACTTTGACTGATGACTACTACTTCGCCCTCGTGGGTGATCCGTTCGGCTACAAGCTTTACAATTACACTGCTGGCAAGAGCGCTCCTATAGGCCCTGCTACCAGTGCAGAAAATCCCCGTCTCGCTGCAGCAGCTTCTGCTGAAGAGGGTGGGACATTCATCTTCGAATACAGCTCAGCTGGCAACGGCTTCCAGCTGTTCCGCTATGCTGATGGCGAACTGGCTTACATCAACGATGTAGGTGGCTTCATGGGCGTTTGGCGTACTGCTGGCAACCGTACTGACAACGGTTCTGACTGGAGGTACATCCCGGCTCCTACTTTTGCTGAGCTTGGTGAACTTATTGCACAGTATGGCGACATTAATGCAACTTCCGCTCAGGGCGTTTACACCGCTGAGTCAGCTGCTGCTGTCTCCGCTGCTGCTAAGGCTGCTAAGAGAGTTAGAGCAAAGGCAGGTCCCGCAGCTATCGAAAGCGCTTACAATGCGTTGGAAGAGGCTGTTAATGGCCTTGTAGCTGCTGAAGGTTACTGGACTGTTAGCGAGACTGCTACCATGCCTGAGCCTGGCAAGATGTATGCCGTACAGAACGCATACAACAATACATACCTCGGAGCCAATAATGGTTGTACCGAGAAATTCGGCGAGATTACCAATGATAACATCTGGTCGGTAGAAGCTACCGATAACAACACCACCGACGGCTATGGCACTTATGTGCTAAAGTCTATCGAGAAGGGCGGCTACTGGCAGTATGTTAACTATGGTGAGCAGACTTGGGATGAGTCCACTCCTTACGACGGCTACGACTGGTACGGCTATGCAGGTACAAATGCTGACTTCGGAGCTTTGGCTACCGCTCAGCAGATCACTATCCTTGCAGCAGAGGCAACTGCTGATGACAGCCGTACTTCCGTAGGTGAAGGCAAGGCTGTAGAAAACGTTTATGTGCTCACCGCTGCTGAGACCATCATGGACAAGTACTTCAAGATCGGTACCCAAAATCATCCGCCAATGAACGTGGCATTTGAGCCCTGGCGCGAGGATGTAGGATGGAAGTTCTTCGAGGCTACCTTCGTAAACGACCTCAATGGCAAGCTTGCCAAGGTTATCGAGTCCTATAGCGATCTGCCCACCGAGGGTTCCGAGGATCCCGGGTTCTACTCAGACGCTGTTGTGGCTCCGTTTGTGGCTGCAAAGGCCGCAGCTGAGGCTCTCTTGGATTCTGATGATGATGACGCTATCCGCACCGCCATCGCTAACCTCGATGCCGCTGCTGCAACCCTCCAGGCTGCTGACGTTAATCCCGTTACCGAAGGCGACTACTTCATCGTTAGTGCATACAAGGGCTTCTACACTACTCAGGGAGTCGAGAAGGCTTTGAAGGTTGATCCCGCTGAGGCTGGAGGCACAGCTTACCTGCGTTGGGGTACATTCGACAACTCTGACAAGACTCAGGTGTTCACCCTCACCAAGCTGGCTGGCGGAGGCTTCTCTCTGAAGAACTACGCTACCCAGGAGTATGTTGATGCACCTGCTAATCCCACAACCTATTCGCAGCGTGTGTTGATGACTGCTGATGCTAATGCAGCAGCTGAGCATACGTTCACTCCTTACACTGCTGCAGGTGTCGGTGTATTCGACATAAATAGCAACAAGTATGTCGATAGTCAATATAATTATCATTTTTACCATTGTGAGAGCAACTCCGCTGGTGCAGGTGGTGCAGGTATCATCGTAGGATGGGGTGCTGGCGCCGATGCATCATGGTGGACTCTCCGCAAGGTTACTGATGAAGACCGCGCTGCTATGGAGCAGGCTGAGGTTACCGAGTCTCTCAAGCAGGCTGTTGCCGAGGCTACCGAAGCACTCAACGCCGCTATTAACTACACTAAGGGCGACGAAGGCCTCATCGCTTCCGATGCAAGCAATCTCTCTACCAATGCTTCTTCGCTCTCTCTGACCACTCTCGTTAACGGTACTCTCAATGAGACCACCGAGACTTGGCCTAACTACACAAGCGAGGGCTTTGCATATCTGCAGGTTGACCTCACTGGTAAGGATGTAACCGACTTCTATCTCTATCAGTCACCGCGCGCAGGTGGTTACTATAAGGATGATATGCCCAAGTCTTGGGTAATCGAAGCTTCCGATGACGGTCAGAACTGGACCTACATCAACACAGAGGTTACCGATGGTGACAAGGTAGTAGCTGGCGAATACTATCCCGCTCCTATCGTTCACCTTGGCAAGGCTTACAAGAATGTACGCTTCTCCTCTTACACCTCCATCAGCGGACGTACTGGCCACACTGACCACTTCGCTCTCGCTGAGTTCCAGCTCTACAAGGCTACTGGCGACCAGATCGGTGGCGCAACCGGCGAGGCTAAGGCTAACCTCGAGGCTCTCATCGCTGACGCACAGCAGAAGATTACCAACAACAACGGTACTAATGACGACGCTGCTGCTCT
>JAFZUB010000065.1 GCA_017618515.1 Bacteroidaceae bacterium | reverse complement strand
TCAGAGCGAAGCGATAACTTCTAAAAAAACTCACGACTCTTGACTCTTGACTCTCGACTGAGCAGCGCAGCTGCGATAACTTCAAAAATAATTGACATGCAAGCAATACTTGGCGACTATAACACACTGACGATAACGCGCTTCACCGAGAGTGGCGCTTACCTCGACGGGGGCGACGGGCTGGAGATACTGATGCCCCGGCGCTACACCACGGCAGACATGCACCCGGGCGACGAGGTGAGGGTGTTCGTCTATCTCGACCAGGAGAACCGCCCCGTAGCCACCACCGAGAAGCCGCTGGCCAAGGTGGGAGAGTTTGCCTGCCTCACCGTGGCATGGCTCAACCGTCACGGCGCGTTTCTCAACTGGGGACTGATGAAAGACCTCTTCGTGCCGTTCAGCGAGCAGAGCGTGAAGATGGAGAAGGGGCGCTCCTATATAATATATATATATGTAGATGAGGTGAGCGGACGCATAGTGGGCACCTCCAAGCTCGCTCGCCATATTACCAAGAACACAGAATCGCTGCAGCCCCACGACGAGGTGGAGATACTCGTCTATAAGCAGACCGACATAGGCTACAAGGCCATCATCCTCGGCCCCAACTGCGAGGGACTGCTCTACCGCAACGAGGTGTTCCGTCCCCTGAGCCATGGCGACAGGCTCACCGCCTACGTCAAGAAGGTGCGCGAAGACGGCAACGTGGACCTCGTGCTGCAGACCGCAGGACGCCAGCACACCGAGGACTTCGCCGTGACACTGCTGCAGGCCCTGCAGGACAAGCCCAACCATTTCATCGCCCTCAGCGACAACTCCGCCCCGGAGGATATCTACAACCTCTTCGGCGTGAGCAAGAAGACCTTCAAGCGCGCTGTGGGAGCACTGTATAAGGAACGCCTCATCGTCCTCAGCGACGACGGCATCAAACTAGCCAACTGACATGCGCAACCATCTATCATCTATTCTCTATTCTCTCTTATCTATCATCTGCCTTACGGCATGCGACATGATAGAGTATCACCCTTACGATGTGTCCATCGATGGAGCCACGGGACTCACCGCCACCAACTGTGCCCTGATAGAGCAGCAGTGCGCAGGCAAAGACACCATACGCTTTGCCCATATCAGCGACACGCAGCGCTTCTACGACGAGACACAGCGCCTGGTGCGCGACATCAACAGTCGCGACAACATCGACTTTGTCATCCACACCGGTGACCAGACGGACTTCGGGCTGCCAAAGGAATATATGTGGATGCGCAACATACTGCTCGGCCTCAAGGTGCCGTATATCTGCGCCATCGGCAACCACGACTGCCTCGGCAGTGGTGAGGCAGCCTACCACACGGTGTATGGCGACGACAACTTCAGTCTCAACGCCGCCTTCCTCCATATAGTGAGCCTCAACACCAATGCCTACGAATACGACTACTCCACAGATGTGCCCAACTTCGGGTTTATGAAGCGCGACGCACAGTCGCTGCCCGACAGCGTGACCTCCACCATCATTGCCATGCATGTGGCACCGGGCATGTTTCTCTTCAACGACAATGTGGCCGAATACTTCGACCAGATATGCCGCTCCTACCGAGGGCTGCAGATGTGTCTCTGCGGTCACGACCATCAGTTTGAAGTGCTCTACCCCTTTGGCGAGGACGGCACGCCCTACATCCAGTGCGACGATGCCAAGACGCTATGCTACGTTATCTATACCGTAACCCGCAACAACTACAGCTATGAGGTCGTGCAGCTTTAGGAAAGTCAAGAGTCTAGAGGCTAGAGTCAAGAGGCAATGGTCAACGCCGAAGGGGTCGCGAGCGAACAGCGAGAACGAAGTGGCAATGGTCAACGGTCAATGGTCAATGGTCAATGGTCAATGGTCTAGAGTCAAGAGGTTTTCGTTTTCGTTATCGTTTTCGTTAATGTTATCGTTTTCGTTAATGTTTTCGTTTTCGTTATCGTTTTCGTTAACAGCCTCTGCAGAGACTATGGGTGACAGCGTCAAGGTGAAGCCTGCCAAGGGCACGCCCGAATACTACGAGCAGCGCGTGGAGAGATACCATCGCTTCTGGCGCAGCCTCATCCCCAACCAGGTACGAGTGCAGTACGCTGGCTCGGTGGGTGCTGCCAACCTGGGACTGGGATGGCACTACGGGGGGCGTGAGCACCGACTATGGGAGAGCGACTTCATGGTTGGCTTCGTACCTAAGAGCTCCGCACCCGATGCACACCTCACCCTCACCCTGCGCCAGAGCTACGTGCCCTTCCGGCTGCGTCTGTTTCCGCTGGGTGACGATAACAACGATGGATGCATAGCCTACGAGCCATTGGCCACAGGCCTGATATGCAACACTATCTTCGGCAAGTCGTTCTGGGTGAGCCAACCGTCGCGCTACCCCAACAAATACTACGGCTTCTCCACCGCGGTGCGCTTCCACGCCTTCCTCGGTCAGCGACTGCGCTACGAGATACCACAAAACAAGCGCAAATACGTGAAGGCCATATCGCTCTGCTACGAGCTCTCGGCCTCCGACCTCTATATCGTGTCGGCAGTGCCCAACCGCTACATCACCCTCGGTGATATCCTCTCCCTATCCCTCGGCATAAAGGTGGACGCGTTTTGAGGCATTGAGAATTGAACATTGAGAATTGAACATTAATTACCATATAATTTAACCATTAATTATCAGAAACAAAAACCATAAAAACCTCCAATGAGATGATAGTGCTGCGCACCTTCCTCATAATGCTTATCCAAAAGACTGAAAGCGAGCTTTCCTCTTTTTCCTAATCATCATGAAGCGACAAGTCGCCCTCATCTCATTGGAAAAACCAAGAAAACACATCACAAATCAAACATCAGCCATCGACTCTAGACTCTTGACTCTTGACAATTACTGCCATCTGACATCTCTTGACTCTAGACTCTTGACAACATAAAATATGACTATCGTCGAGCGCGTCTTGCGCGATAACTTCTGAGGAGCCGCAGGCTCCGGTAACTTCTAAGCAGCGCAGCTGCGATAACTTCTAAAAAAAACTATTATGACAAACGGCAGATTACTTTGGGTGGACGATGAGATAGAGCTCCTTAGGGCTCACATCCTCTTTCTGGAACGCAAAGGCTACGAGGTGGTCAAGACCACCAACGGAGCCGATGCCATCGATCTGTGCTCACAGCAGACCTTCGACCTCGTGCTGCTCGACGAGCACATGCCTGGTCTCAGCGGACTGGAGACACTCACCCGCATCAAGCAGGTGGCACCCGAGGTGCCCATAGTGATGGTCACCAAGAGCGAGGAGGAAGACATCATGGAGCAAGCCATCGGCTCGCAGATAGCCGACTACCTCATCAAGCCCGTCAACCCCAACCAGATACTGCTGACACTCAAGAAGAATATCCACAAGCAGGAGATCATCAACGAAGTCACGCAGACAGGCTATCGCAAGGCCTTCGCCGACCTCGGGGCAGAGATAGAGAACGCCCGAACCCCCGAAGACTGGACCGAAGCCTACAAGCACCTCGTCTATTGGGAGCTGCAGCTGCAGGAGGCGCAGAGCGAGATGAGCGAGATGCTCAAGATGCAGAAGCAGGAGGCCAACAACACCTTCATGAAGTTCATACGCCAGAACTACGAGCGCTGGATCGACGGCCACGACACTCCCATGCTCAGTCCCGACATCATAAAGCAGAAAGTCTTCCCCCTGCTCGACAAGAAAGAGAAAGTCTTCTTCGTCATCTTCGACAATCTGCGCTACGACCAGTGGCGCACCCTGTGGATGGAGATGTCGGGAGCCTTCAACCTGGCGGAGGAGGAGCTCTACTTCAGCATCCTGCCCACCGTCACACAGTATGCCCGCAATGCCATCTGCTCCGGACTGATGCCTGCGGACATCAAGGAGATGTACCCCGACCTGTGGGTGGACGAGGATGAGGACGAGGGCAAGAACCTCAACGAGGAGCAGCTCATCGAGACGCTGCTGCAGCGCTTCCGTCGCAAGGAGAAGTTCAGCTACCATAAGATCAACGACTCCCTGGGCGCTGACAAGCTGATGCAGCAGTTTGGCAATCTGATGAACAACGACCTCAATGTGCTGGTAATCAATTTCATCGATATCCTCTCCCACTCTCGCAGCGAACAGCAGATGGTGCGCGAGCTTATCAAAGACGACGCAGCCTATCGCAGCATCACCCGCAGCTGGTTTCAGCACTCCAGCATCAAGGACCTCTTCCAGCGCATCGCCCAGAGTGGCTATAAGGTGGTCATCACCACCGACCACGGCTCCATACTCGTGGAGAACCCCGTCAAGATACTCGGTGACAAGGAGGTCAACACCAATCTGCGCTTCAAGGTAGGGCGCAACCTCGCCTACAAAGCCAAGGAAGTGTTTGAGATAAAAGACCCGCGCCGCGTGAAGCTACCGTTGCTCAATATCAGGTCGGCATACGTGTTCTGCTACGGCGACCACTTCTTCGCCTACCCCAATAACTACAACTACTACGTGCAGCGCTACCGCAACACCTTCCAGCACGGAGGCATCTCCATGGAGGAAATGATAATACCAGTCGTGACACTCGAGGGAAAGTAAGAGCCTACCCCTACCCCCTCGCTCCGCGAGGAATCCAAATCTATTTCCCCAGAGGGGCCCCGAAGGAGGGGAGAAAATTGGCTTAATGGCTTAGTAGCTTATACGATTGAACATAGAGCATTGAACATTGAGCATTGAACATTGAGCATTATCTCTTGACCCTTGACTCTTGACCCTCGACTGAGCAGCGCAGCTGCGATAACTT
>JAFZUB010000064.1 GCA_017618515.1 Bacteroidaceae bacterium | reverse complement strand
TGGCATTAGGTATGTCGATGCCATTCTCGACGATGGTGGTAGAGAGGAGCACGTCGTAGTCGCCGTGGATAAAGTCAGTGATGATGTGCTCAAGTTGCTCAGGGGGCATCTGACCGTGGCCAATGGCTACACGGGCATCGGGGACATATTGGGCAATAAGTTGCTGGATATGAGGCAGCGATGCGATGCGGTTGCACACGAAGAATACTTGCCCCTGTCGGCTGAGCTCAAAGTTGATGGCGTCGGCTATGACTTCGTGGCTGAAGATATGCACCTCGGTGTGGATGGGATAGCGGTTGGCGGGAGGTGTGGTGAGTACGCTAAGGTCGCGGGCTCCCATAAGTGAGAACTGAAGGGTGCGCGGTATGGGCGTGGCGGTAAGGGTAAGAGTATCAACATTGACCTTGAGCTGGCGTAGCTTCTCTTTGGTAGCGACACCGAACTTCTGCTCTTCGTCGATGATAAGGAGGCCAAGATCGTGAAAGCGGACGCTCTTGCCCAGCAGCTTGTGGGTGCCAATGACAATCTCGACTTTGCCCTCGGCGATACGCTGGATGATGTCACGGGCTTTCTTGGGCGACTGGGCACGAGTAAGGTACTCTACGGTGACGGGAAAGTCACGCAGGCGGTCGCTGAATGTGAGATAGTGTTGATAGGCCAACAGAGTGGTAGGCACAAGTACTGCCACCTGCTTGCCATCGGTAGCTGCCTTGAGGGCAGCACGCACAGCTAGCTCCGTCTTGCCGAAACCAACATCGCCGCAGACGAGGCGGTCCATGGGACGCGAACTCTCCATGTCGTGCTTTATCTCGGCAGTAACCTTGAGTTGATCGGGAGTGTCCTCATAGATGAATGACGCCTCGAGCTCATGCTGCATATAGGTGTCGGAACTGAAAGCAAAGCCTTGCTGACGGCGACGCTCAGAGTAGAGTTTTATGAGGTCGCGGGCGATATCCTTTATCTTCGTCTTGGTACGCTCTTTGAGCTGGTTCCACGCACCAGTACCGAGACGCGAGAGGACAGGCGGTTCGCTGTCGGAAGAGCGATACTTGCTGACTTTGTTGAGAGAGTGGACGGAAACATAGACGATGTCTCCGTTCTTGTACAAGAGTTTCATGCGCTCTTGCTCTGAGTTGCCGTCTGTGACAGTGACGAGACCCATAAACTGGCCCACACCATGGTCAACGTGAATGACATAGTCGCCGGGCTCAAACTGTCGCATGTCGCGCAGGGAGTGGGCAAGCTTGCCGTTAGCGGCGCTGGTGGCCTTAAGACGGTAACGATGGAAGCGGTCGAAAATCTGGTGGTCGGTGAAGAAGCAAGCCTTGAGAGTGTCGTCGATAAAGCCTGCGTGGAGGGTGAGCTGCACGGGGGTGAAAATGATGGAGGCGCCGGTCTCCTCAAAGATAGCGGCGAGGCGCTGGTGCTGCTCCGGGTTGTCAGCAAGGATATAAAGGTGGTAGCCACGCTGCTGATAGTCGGCGAGGGTGGTGTTGATGATGTCGAAGTTCTTATGGAAGAAGGGCTGCGGCTGGGTAGAGAAATGGAGAGTGAGGAGCGAGGAGTGAGGAGTTTGGAGTGAAGAGAAGACGATAGAGGGGTATTGTTTCACTTCGTCGGCAAACTGCTCAGGACTGAGGAGCAGACGCTCGCTATGTAGCTCTATCTCCGAGGTGCCCTCGGTGGCACTGCGCTCTATCATGGCCTGACTGCTGAAGCCTTCAGTGTGTATCTGCGCCACACGGTCCTTCACAAAGCACGGATTCTTCTGCACAAGCAGTGCTGACGACGGCAGGAAATGGAAGAAACTGACGCGGTGGTCGTCGGTGGCAGCAACGAGGGGCACGACGGTGACGGTATCCACGCGTTCCACAGAGAGCTGTGTCTCTACATCGAAGGTGCGGATGCTGTCAAGCTCGTCGCCGAAGAAGTCGAGGCGGTAAGGATGCTCGCTTGAGTAAGAGAAGATGTCGATGATGCTACCACGCAGAGCAAACTGACCTGGCTCATAGACATAGTCGACATGCTGGAAGCCGAGGTCGAAGAGTTCTTTCTCCAGCCCCGCAAAGTCGTAGGTCTCCCCTACCCTGAAACTCCTTATCTTGCTTTGCAGACTGTCGCGGGTAACAACCTTCACGGCGAGCGCCTCGGGATAGGTGACAATGAATGTCGTCTTTTGGGCGCTAAGGTCAGGACTGCCCGAGAGACGGCTGAGCACATCGGTGCGCATTATCTCGTTGGCGTCGTCTATCTGGGCATACTTTACTCCGCGGCGATATGGCGAGGGGAAGAATAGCACGCTATCGTCACCCATGATGGCTGAAAGGTCGCCATAGAAATAGCCGGCTTCGTCGTGATCGTTGAGCACCACGAGGCATACTCGCGGCTCCACCATATTGGCGGGCAGCCCGCTGAGCACAGCGGCGGCAGCGGAGCCCTGCAGACCCTCGGCATGAAGGTATTCACCAGGCTTGAGGGTCTGCACCTTCTTGGCCATGGCCTTGACCACGGGATGGTGCTCAAAGAGTACGAGAGTTCGAGAGTTCAAGAGTCAGACAGTGCGAGAGTTCGGAAGTTAGCTACAAACGCCATAAGACCACCTGTCTGCATGCGGGTGTTCCTATGGCGTTGTGATGCCGAGTGTGTAGGCAATCTTATTTGTTGGCAGGAGCAGCAGGTGCCTCTGCTGCGGGTACCTCAGCGGGAGTGGCTGTGGCAGGCTGCGCTGCGGGAGCGCTAGGAAGAGCGGGTGCAGTGGTCTGCACGGGGGCATTTTCCATAACAGAGCCTGCAACCTTCTGCGAAGGCACGAGGTAGGCTGCAGCGACACTGAGCACTACCATAGCGATGGCAAGGCCCCATGTAGCTTTCTCCACGAAGTCGGTGGTCTTGCGCACACCGCCCATGGTGTTAAGATTGGAGAAGCCTGCTGCCAGACCGCCGCCCTTAGACTCCTGAATGAGCACGATTAGGCACATCAATACTGCTGCTAATACGATAAGTACAATTACTACGCTATACATATTTTAAAGTTTATAGTTTAATGCTTAATAGTTTAATGTAAGAGTATTTACTTTTTGTTGCGATTCAGACGAACGAGAAGCTCAAGGTATCTGATTTGCTCTGCAAAGTAAACACTTTTTTTTGGATTATCGGCACTAATTGCCTTGATAATTTCAAGTGCCTGCTCAAATTTGTGCTGTTTGATATATACTGCTGCCATTGCCTCAGTGAAATATTCCTCTTTGTCGTCTTCATCAGTGAGCTCGGCAGGCGGCTGGTCGTCGGCCTCGGCAAGGCTGCGGCGGATACCAGAGACGGTGAATTCGTCGTCATCAGGTTGTTCACTGTTCTCTATTCTCTCTTCACTCTTCTTTGTTCTCTGTTCCCTGTTCTCTATTATCTCTTCACTGTCTTCCTCTATATCCGGCAGTTGCTCGAGGAAAGCGGAGTAATCGGCCTGAAGGTCACCCTTGTTTTCGGTGTCGGGGAGCTGCTTGAGGAAGGAGTCGATGAGAATCATAGTGCGGTCGCCGTCGGCAGTGACGGTATCGTCTTCCAACTTCTGCACGGGGATATTATAGTTCATGCCCTCAACCATCTCGAAAAGCACAGCACGGTCAGCCACCATGAGGGCATACTGCTTGAGCGCCTTGCTGAACTGCGGGTCGTGCACCTTATACAAGTTTTGCAGCAGAAGCAGATATAGCGTCTGATGGAAGGGGTACTGCTTTATCGCCTCCTGCAACATTGGTATGGTGTTGCGGTTGAGCAGGTCGGGATTGCGCACCAGATCGATGGCTGTATATTCTTGTGTGGTCATGGATTACCAGTTGGCTACAGTGGCATTGAATATTTGGTCGACGATGTCTTTTATCATTTGTGTTACTAGCTCCTCCTGCACGGCGGTGAGCTGCTGCGAGGCATCGTACTCAGCAGTGGCAGTAAAGCGGCGCTCAAAGTCATCGGTGTGCTTATGGTTGTTGATGAAGCGCACGTTGACGGTCATCTTGTGTTGTGGCTGATTGGAGAAGCCGTCGGCGGAGACTGCCTTGTTGAACTGGCTGTACTCCACAATCTCACCGGCGAGCTGCAGGTCACCCTGTCGTTTGACCTGGCGCAGCTTGGTCTGGCGGGCATAGATATCGGAAAGCTCGTTATTGAACATCGAGTGCATCGGTGCCCACACATAGGCGGAGCGCAATGGGAAGTCGGAAATCTCGATAGTCTTGGTGGTGGTATAGTCTATCGAAGAGCCCGTGAACTTATAGCTCACGCTGCATGCCACAAGCAATGGCATGAGCAGAAGCACCGCCTTATTTGATATCCTCAAAGCCATATTCCTTTATATACCTATAGAGCGAGCGCTCACTGATGTTGAGGTGCTCAGCTGTCTTCTTGCGCGAGCCGCGGAATCGTCGCAGGGTGTCGCGCAACAGGTCTTTCTTGACATCCTCCATAGTCTCGTCGGCATCGGCGTCAACATACTCTATGTCAGTGGCGTCAGGCTGCTGTCCTGGATAGGCCCTCTCTCCCCTCCTTTGGGGAGGGGTTGGAGGTAGGCCGTGCTCGGCCGTTGACGAGGGGAGCGAGAGAGTCGCCCTACCCCGCTCTGCCTTGGCAGGCATACCCAACTGACTGCGCAGGTCGGCCAAGTCGTGCGAGAGATTCTGCACCTCTTGTCCGAGCTGGGCCAGGTAGGTGTAGATGACGGTACGCTCGCTCTCATAGCTGCGGTCGTCGTTGACAGAGAGCATGGTAGCACTGTCATCGTCGGGCAGATACTGGCGCAGGATGTCGAGCGTTATCTCCCGCTGAGGAGCAGTGATAGACATGCTCTCGGCAAGGTTGCGCAGCTGGCGTATGTTGCCAGGCCATGAGTAGTGGCGCAGTGCTGCGGAGGCCTCCTCGTCGAGGCTTATGGGCTCCGTCATATTATACTTGGTCGCGGTATCGAGGGCAAACTTCTTGAACAGCAGATTGATATCGCTGCCTCTGTCGCGCAGGGGCGGCACATTGATGCTAACCACATTGAGGCGATAGTAGAGGTCTTCGCGGAAGCGTCCCTCACGCACTGCCTTGAGCATATTGATATTGGTGGCAGCAATGAGGCGCACGTCGGTCTTCTTTACTTCGCTGGAGCCTACGGGGATATATTCGCCCTTCTCCAGCACACGGAGCAGCAAGGCCTGAGTGGTGAGAGGCAGCTCGCCCACTTCGTCGAGGAATAGAGTGCCGCCGTTGCAGACGGAGAAATAACCCTCTCGGTCATTGGTAGCATCGGTGAAGGCGCCCTTGACATGGCCGAAGAGCTCTGAGTTGATAGTGCCCTCGGGTATGGAGCCGCAGTTGATGGCCATAAAACGCTTGCGATTGCGGTGGCTGTGGTCATGGACGATGCGCGAGAAGATATCCTTACCCACACCGTTCTCGCCGAGGATTAGCATAGTGAGGTCGGTGGGGGCTACAGTGAGGGCTATCTCCAAGGCTCTGTCGAGGGCCTCGCAGTTGCCGATGATATCGTATTGACGCTTTATCTGCTGAAGGTTGAATTTCATGTTTTTTTAGTTCGAAAGTTCGAGAGTTTCCAACTTTAGAAAGTCAATTCCAACTTCACTCGCCAGCCCCACTTCTTGGTGTCGGGCAGGTAGAGGTAGTTGAGCCTGCGCACAGCCTGCACCTGAAGAATCTTGAAAATATTGTAAATACCGGCATACACCTCGACATACGGTTTCTTCCTCTCCATAAGGAAGGAGGAATACTCGTACTGTCCGTCGGCATTGAAATGGCCGGGGAAGTAGTAGAGCTGACTGTCGTCGGGATGGAGTGAGGGATTGTTCTTGTCGGTGAGGGTTCCCCACAGGGCGTTGACTCCCATCACCTCACGCCACTTCAGTTTGCGAAGCAGAGGTATGCGGTTGAATATCTTGCCGTTGATGTCCCAGTTGATCATCAGCGAGGCATAGCGGTCGTTCAGGAACTCCATATTGTTGACCATGCAGAAGGTACCCTTGTGGACTACGTAGGAGAGGTTGGCAGCAGGCATGATAAGGAGCGGATAAGGCACCTTGTTCCACTGTGCGCCAGCCTTGAGGTAGAAGTCCATCCTACCCCATGCCGACGGCAGCCACATACGCTTATAGGCTGTGAGCTCGGTGAAGTTATAGTTGTGCTCGCCGCCCAGCATCTTCACACCCATCGTGTGCGACAATGTGAAGATAGGCGCCTCGTTGTTGACCAGGATGCGACGCTGCTTGGTGTTCACATACTTGGCTCCGGGGCTGAAACTTGCACCCAGTCGGATGTCGGTCGTGTTGAAGTAGCGCAGATGGTCGTCGGTGTTGGGTGACGGCATACGGCTACCATTGAGCGGCTGATAGAAAAGAGCACCCACTCCCTCGTCACGCTCTCTCTGCACCCTAACATCGAAGCCGAAACCGTTAGCCCATTCGCGCTGATACTTCACGCCGAAGGTGGTGTAATACATCATCTGGTCAACAGTCGTAACCTTAAACGACGTAAACACATTGTCCTTATCCGTGGGCAGGAACTTGTCGGACGGTGACATAACATCAGTCTGCGCAATCACCGACAGATTGTTGAGTGGGAACTCGGTAGCAGAATATGCCCTCTTTTTGAATGCATAGGTCAGCTCGCCCATACCCTTCACGCGGTGGTCCTTAAATCCGTATGCAACATAGCCCTTGGCGAATAGGTGTGGGTTGAGGTTCGCCGTCGTCTGGGCAGAAGCACGCAGACGGAATCCGTCAACAAAGTTGTGGCTGAAGATGGTGTTCACCGGACCTATATCTATGAGCGACGGCTTCTTGGGGTCGCTCGATGTCTCCACGTAGTTCTCCACAAAAGCCTTAAAGACAAACATCGCCACGTTGAAATGCTTCATCTGCTGGAACTCCTTC
Source organism: Bacteroidaceae bacterium (assembly GCA_017618515.1). Next base: position 3,746 of record JAFZUB010000064.1, on the reverse strand, counting down.
ACCATCTGCGGCATATCGGCCTCAGCCTTGGTAAGCGAGTCGGTACGCATGTCAGCCCAGAACTGATCGTTTCTCAGTTCGGCATTGGGGTCGATAATCTCTGTGCCACCGAAACGGAACTCCTTGTCAGGTATCGCCGACAGGTTATAGTTGGTAAAGCTATTGGTGAGCTGCACCTGCATCCGCGCCATATCCATGATGGCCGACAGCTGCACAGTCATCTTGTTGCTCTCCAGTACCTGGTCGCCCGTGGGCAGGTGCTTAAACTCCTGGTTCACATTCAGCTGCTCCACAAAATTCACGTCCGAGCTGTGTGGGATGAGCAGCTTAGACTGCCTTACCCTGTAGGTCGAGTCGGCCATGATGAACAAGCTGCCGCTAAAGCCGAAGTCCTGTGGATTGTTGGGCGTGAACGTCACCTCAATGCACTTGTCGTCGCCCACATACACCGTGTCCTGAATGAAAAAGCGGTAGAAGCTGATGGCATTCTTGGCAGAGATGGGCGATATAAACTGGTGACGCAGCAGACGCACGTTGTCGTCAAAGATATCCACGTCCGTGAAGCAGTCGGCCAAGATACTGTTCAGTATCTCGCCGGTGGTGAAGAACTTATTCAGGCCGTCCTCCCTTTTACCCGTGATGATGGTCTTCTCGGTGGCAGGACTCTTGCGCCAAATCTGGCGCGAGGTGGTCTCCTGAAATGTGATAGGCAGTATACGCTTGCCAGTTTCAGAGCATACCTCCACGTGGTTTTGCAGGAACGGCATCTTCTTGAGCAAGCCCTCCTTCAGACTCTTCTCGCTCACGTCGTTGAAGGCGAAAGTCAACTTCTTGTAAAGATTATAGGAGAAGTAGTCATGTCTATGGATATCAGTCTGTTTCTTCGCCTTGATAACCTTTTTCATCAACTCCACGGCAGGGTTGTTCTTGCGCGAATACTTCTTACGCTTAGCCTTCACCACAGCAGTCTTCAATTCCTGCGGCGACCATTTCAGCCTCACCTCCATCTCTATGGCAGAGTTGATGCGGAAAGTCTGTTTCTCATAGCCCATAAAGCTGACGATGAGAGTCTTGCCCTCATGCAGAGGCAAGGAGAAACGCCCCTTCTCGTTGGTGTTGGTGCCTACGGGCATGCCGTCGTAATATACGTTGGCCCATGCTATCGGCTCTCCTGACTCCGAGTCAATGACACGGCCAGTGAGATTCTGCGCCAGCAGTGTGAGAGCGCCACCCATAAGCAGATATATCAATAGAATGAATCTGTGCATCTGAACTATATACAATTAGCGGCTGCGAAGTTACAACATTTATCTCACATACGCGCACGAAACCATACTTTTTCCCCTTTTTTACCTTTATTTCAGATTTCTTTTCAATCTTTAATTTGCAAAAGGCAAAGCAGAAAGATACAAACACTGAGCGAAGGGGAGAAGCCTCCTCCCGCCTTTTTGTTTCTAGAAGGAGAGGGTCGTTCCTGGTGCGGGAGCTTGACCTGTCATTACGAGGATGATGCCGATAACCATACCGATGAGCAGCATGAGCACAACGAAGGTAAGCAGCATGAGCAGGGCAGTCACCGCCAGTCGCCAGATGGTGGACCACCAGCCATAGCCGAAAAGCTGGCGATAGGTTACTACATAATAGACTACCATAAAGGGATATAGCACTCTCCACTCGTCGAAGGGCTCTACTATGACAACAATAGTGCATATCATCACCTGTATGAAGAAGCCCTCGGGAATGGTATGCCGCGGATAGGCCGGCGCCTTGCGAAACATAAGCCATGTGGGGAATATCATGAAGCAGCCGTAGATGAGGGTGCTCCACTCCCTATGGTTGCCAAGCCACAAGAAGACGGACGTCAGGAAGTCGATATGCGCCTCTTTGAGTGTCTGAGCCGCCGCCTCCATCTCTGTGATGGTGAGCTGCGGGGTCACGAGGTGCTCCAAGAGGGTAACGATAATGCCCACGATGACGAGCATCTTCACTGGCGGGAAGCACACCTGACGCCGACCGCTGATGTAGTCGCGGATGAAATAGCCCGGGCGTCCTATCAGCTGCACCAACGAATAGGGCAGTGAACGGGACTCCATGCCCCACACCATCATGATATTTTGCTTCAGCGCCGCCCAGGTGACTCGCCCCACCCCAGCCTGCTGCGAACAGCAGGGGCAGTAGTTGCCTCTGAACGTGTGGCCGCAGTTGGCGCAGCGGTGGAGTGCCTGGTCCTTGAACTGATAGGTGTAGGGATGGCGCTGCCAAGCCTTAAATCGCATATAGACTTGTCGGAAGGTCATAATTAGAAGGGAGGTTCAGATGATTGATCATTGACCACTGGCCATTGATCATTGTCCGCAGAGGATTGAGAATCTTTTTCTCGGGCTTTGATGGTGCCGCCGCCCGAATAGTCGTCCAGATTCATGAAGCGTGTCAACTCGGGCTTGAATTTCAGGTGCACAATATCGAGCGCACCGTTGCGGTGTTTGGCAAAGATAAACTCCGCCTTGCCGCGATAGTCCTGGGTGTTGTCGGCCGACTGGTAGATTTTGTAGTATTCGGGGCGATGGAGGAAGCATACGATATCGGCATCTTGCTCTATGGCTCCCGACTCGCGGAGGTCGCTCAGCTGCGGTCGCTTGGCTTCCTCGCCCTCACGCTTTGTGACCTCGCGGTTCACCTGCGACAAAGCTATCACCGGCACATTCAGGTCTTTGGCAAGAGCCTTGAGCGAACGGCTGATATGGGACACCTCCTCTTGGCGGTTGCCAAAGCGGATGCCTGAGCCGGAGGCAGTCATCAGCTGCAAGTAGTCAATCATAATTATCTCAACATTATGCTCCTGCACCAGACGACGCGCCTTGGTGCGCAGTTCATAGATGGACAACGACGATGTGTCGTCAACATACAGCGGTGCATCGTTGAGCTCCGTTATCTTAGAGTCGAGCTGAGTCCATTCGTAGGGCTGCAGATCACCGCTGCGCAGCTTCTCCGCCTCTATCTCGCAGACATTGGAAATCAGGCGCTTAACCAACTGGTCATTGCTCATTTCAAGACTGAAGAACGCCATCGGTATGCGCTGACTCACGGCTATGTTGCGGGCCATGGAGAGAGCAAAGGCTGTCTTGCCCATTGCAGGGCGTGCAGCGATAATGACGAGATCAGACTTTTGCCACCCGCCAGTGATCTTGTCAATCTTATGAAACAATGTGGGCACGCCGCTGAGTTTGCCTTTCAGCTTCGCAGCCTCCTCTATCGACTGATAGACACGCCTGATGATAGGATTTATCTGGGTGTATTCCGTGCGCTGGCTACGTTCGCTTATTTTATACAAATTATCCTGGGCAGCGTCAAGCAACTGCTTCGAATCGACAGTCTCGTCGAAGGCTTTCGTCTGCACCTCGCTCGATGCCGTGATGAGCTGTCGCTTCACGTATTTCTCGGCAATCACCTCGGCGTGGTAGCGTATGCCGGCAGAGCCAGTGGCCTCGCGGATAAGGTCTGCCAGATAGACCATCTGACCGGCGTCCTTGAAGTTGCCCTTCTTCTCCAATCGCGCCTTGACAGAGAGTACGTCAAACGGCTTGTCCTCCACGGCGAGGTCGCGGATAGCCTCGTAGATGAGCTGGTGCTTTTTGTCGTAGAAGCTTTCGGGAGTGATAATCTCCGTCACCAGGTCGTAACCGGCACGGTCAACCATCAGAGAACCGAGCACCGAGCGCTCCATCTCCAGTGCTTGTGGCGGGATA
>JAFZUB010000007.1 GCA_017618515.1 Bacteroidaceae bacterium | reverse complement strand
GACGAGGAAGAGGATGACTTCGTTTACGATCCGGGTACTCGCTGGACCAAGGGCCACGCCCCGATGCTTAGCGCAGGTACCGAGGAGCACGGAGCCGACGGCTTCTTCATCTCCATCGCTGACAGCAAGACCCGCGACTTCAAGGAGACCGAGGGTGCTATCATCACCGTTTACTTCGACGGTAGCGAGCTTGGCGACGGTGACTACACCGTTAAGATGAAGGACGCCATCTCCGTAGCAGTTGGTGACATCACCTACACCTCCGCTGACGTTGAAGCAGCTTTCTCTATTAAGGACGGTAAGGTTACCGCAGTTAACAGCGCAATCGTTGAGGCTGCTGCTGCAGGCAATACCCTTTACACCCTCGATGGTAAGAAGGTTGCTTCTCCCCAGAAGGGTCAGATCTACGTAGTTGGCGGCAAGACCGTTAAGTTCTAATCTGCGTAGTTAGAAAAAAATAAGGGGACGCGATGAGCGTTCCCTTATTTTTATTGTCTCTAATTCTTTAGCGCTATTAATATTTCTTTGCTTTCCAGAACGGATTCTTAATCTTCAGCGAGAACTCTATAGCGTGGAGATTGCCGTCCTCATCATCGCCAACACCCTTGTGGTAATGATAGTGGAGGCCGAGATGATACTTCTTGGTAATCTTCCATTCAGCACCGGCCACATATCGCATCTCATCGATATGGAAAGCCTTGTGGAGATTGTTCTCCATCTCTACTGACACATCAGGAGTGATAGGGCAGTGGCGGATGTTATAGCTCAGTTCCATCTTCTGACGCAGATAGTCTTTCACCTTGCTGCGCTTATAGTCATCCTCGCTCTCGGGGTAGCCGCCCTTCAGTTCATAGGAGATATTGTCATCCTCGTCATAAATCATGTTATAGCGATACTTATCCTCTACGGCCTTGCCGTGCTGGAAGATGGTGTGGTGATAGCGCTCCCTGAGCGAGAGATTGAAGCGCCCTACATCAATATCGCCTTTCACATATGCGATGAAGCGATGCTTGTTGCGCCAATAGGAGTGGGTGAAGTTGTAGCCCTTCCACTGGTCGTAGTCGATATTGCCATCATCATCGGTTTTGTATTTTTCTTCGCGCTCGCCTACGTTAAAGCTATAGATATAGGCATACGAAGCCCCCACTTTGAAAAAATGTGTCAGTGAGTAGTTGAGCCCCGCATTGAAACTGCGACGCGTAACGCCCTTGAGATGGTTATTCATCCTCAGGTCGTAGCCAATCTCTGCGGAGAGACCCCTGACACCAAGGTTCTGCGAGATGCCTATATCAGTCCAAAGGCCGAAATCCTCAGCTTTGGCAGCGCTGATAGTGCTGGCAACAATTATTAAGGCAAGTAGTTTTTTCATTTTTTTACCTGTTAACTCTTTATTTTTTTTAATCTTTTTAGGAGTAGTGCCTGGGTAGTTTCTCAAGACTATCCACTCCATTTGTCTTTTCTGGGTTTTGGTAATAAACCTTTATGAGTGCGCTGTCCTTGAGGAAATCGATGGAGCCAACCTCCACATTAGTAACCTTTACGCCAAGACGTTTCTCCAGGTCGGCCATCATTTCGGGACGCTTCTCGGGAGTGATGAGCGCGATATTGTCGTAGCGCACATACTTGCACGATACATGTTTGGCCAATAGGTTGCTCTCGGCTATGCTTACGGCTATTACAAAGATGATATTGGCTACAGCCAACTCGGCTATGCTAAGCTTCTGCGCCATACCGTTGACAACACTCAGCGCCACGAGGAAGAAAAGGTAGGTCATTTCGCGGATAGGCACTGACTCTGTACGATAGCGTATGATGCCAAATACGGCAAACAGTCCCAAGGCAGCACCTATCTTCATCTTAGCTCCGTCCATAAGGTAGATGAGCATAAAGATACTTACTGCGAAGAGCAGGAAGGTAAAGTAATAGTCGCGCCTGCGGCTCTTGGGGTAGTAGAAGAAGTGTACCACTATCCACACCATTACGATGTTGAGCAGGAAGCGGCAGATCATTTCTAACAAAGCGGGAGCATCAATCCATTCAATGCTTTGGAATGTGCCATTGGCTGCGGCGAGCATTCCGTTGAGTAATGTTAACATAATATTCGTATAAGTAAATTATTTTTTATTGTTACGTTTTTCTATCTCGCGCATCTTCACCTTGAGCATGTTGGCTTTGAGTGCAGGATTGGTCATGTGCGACCCAATCACATATTTGCTGTAGCCGTGAGGCTTTATGCGCAGTTGCATCAGTATCTCCTTGATAGGCGAGAACACCAGCCCGTCGCGCTTCAACTCTATAATTACAAGTTGGTCGGAGTTGGCCTGCTTGTCGGTGTCAAAGTTGGTGTAGTCGATATCGAAGTCGATAGTGAGGCGCTCAGTCTTGCCGCGGTTCACAAGAGTGATACGGTGAAAATGGTTTTGCAGGCAGGGATGAAACTCGTGAAGACTGCAGTTGGTATGCTTGATAACAAACTCGTCACCACCATTTTCAAAGACCGCTTCCTGCGAGGCTACCTGTATGCGCTTCTTCTTAGTCTTGCCATGGTTGTCTTTTTTCTTAACCTCAAGGAAAGTCAGGCCCCCTGAGTCCTCGTAGGTGCGCACCCTCACCTTGGTACGGGGTCTGCGTCCAGCCTGGTGCATATGATAGAAACGATAATCAGGCGAGTCCCAGTAAACGGTGCGATACTGGGCGATAGCCTTCCCTCCTATCTCCTGCACATAATAGTCGCTCTTCGCGAGGGCAAGCACCTGCATGAGCTGTGTTTTGTTGGCCAGGAACTTGGTGTCTGTGCGGTTCATGAGTTTGATACCCGTCATCTCTTCTAGAGTGATGGGCGGCATCTCATGCAGCAGGCGGAGTATATCTTCGTATTGTTCGGTCAAGGTGTGGTTATTTATATATAATATGCTTTGTGCGCGCGTGCGCGTACGAGGTGTAGTGTGCAAATATACGTATTCTTTGCAACATCTACCATCAAAATGCTCTAAAAAGATAAAAAACGGAATCTTTTTGCATTGTATCGCAAAGAGATTCCGTTTTTTTTGCCAGAGGCAAAGGGACTTGTGTCGTCTTATGCCTGCTCCTTTGCAGGATTGTAGCGTTTTTCTTTGATGCGGGCTTTCTTTCCAGTGAGGTTCCTGAGATAGTAGAGCTTTGCGCGGCGCACCTTACCTACCTTATTCACGGTAATGCTGTCGATGGCCGGCGAGTTGATAGGGAATATACGCTCTACTCCAACGGTGCCGCTCATCTTGCGCACGGTGAAACGCTTCTGGTTACCGTGACCGCAAATCTTGATGACAACGCCGCGGAAAAGCTGGATTCTCTCCTTGTTACCTTCCACAATCTTGTAAGCGACGGTGATGGTGTCGCCTGATTTGAATGAGGGCACTTCAATGCCGGTACTGAAAGCCTGTTCGGCTACTTTAATCAAGTCTTCCATTTGTGTTTAGAAGATTAAAATGTTAGTTGTCAATTTTGCGCAACATAACAGGCAACTCTTCTTCCTGCCAGCGATTACGCAAAAAGCGCTGCAAAGGAACAACATTTTTTTGACATGACCAAGAAATCGCCCAACTTTTTGCACTAGCGGCTACGTTGGTATGTGATTTCGTAAAAACAAGGATACACTCTGTTGACTGCGTCGCTCTGGCCTGTGGAGTGTGGTACTATAAGGCGCACCTTTGCAATCTCTTCGTCTTCCTCAAGCTGGCGTCCGATGTTTATAAAGCGCAGTGGTACGAGCCATCCCTCAGGCACGTTAACACTCTTGTAGTTGAGTTTCATCATGCCTTGGATAAAGGTGCCGGTAATGGTGCCGTAGGTGTTGCTGACAGTCATTTCGTCGAGCATACCGATGTAGTAGGCGTTGTCGTTGCGGGTCTGCAGCGAGTCGCCCATGATATTAAATTCTTTATAACGGCAGAGTAGGCGCACCGTTTCTCCGTGTTGCAACTTGTTTCCAACGCCTTTGCGTACTATCTGCATATAGATACCTGTGCCGGTGAAGAGCACATACTCGTTGCGACTTACGTCAGTGGTGCTGTCCTGTTCGTAGAACTTGCTTTCGCTGATGGGGTTGATGGGTGCCACATACAGTATAGTGTCGCCTAGCTCATGGTCCAGCACCGTGATGCCATTGCTCAAAAAAGAGCTGATGGCCCTGTACTCGGCCTTTTTCTGTTCAGCGTAGGTCTGTTCTTCCTTGCATCCACTGAGCAGTGCCACTACTGCTACCGATATGGCGAGGAGCCTCATCTTATGTCTTTTGTAGTTCATATAGGAATGTCTTTAACTTTTTATTTAAGTTTCTCTGCACATGCAGCAATTGCTTTGCGCGCCGTTACCACTGCCTCTTCGATTGGTTTGGGCAGCGATCCGCCCGCAGCGTTGAAGTGACCGCCGCCATTGAAGAATCTCTCCGCCATTTCATTGCACGGAAAATCACCGATTGAGCGCAGCGACACTCTCACTACAGGTTTCTCGGTGTCTTCCCGCAGCGATATGCTCAGTTTAGTGCCTTTTATCTGCAGGGGTAGATTGACAAAGCCTTCGGCATCGCCGCGCACAAAGTTGAAGCGCTTCATCTCTTCTTCAGTCAGGGCAAACAGCGCCGTGTGCTCTTCGGGGAAGTACTCCATCTTCTCGTTCATGAGATAGCCCATCAGTCGCAGGCGGCTCTCGGTATAGCTGTAATAGACGTTGCGGTAAATCTGGTCTTTGTCAATGCCTTTGGCTATTAACATGGCAATGATATGGAAGAGGTCTGCCCTATTGGAGTTGTAGGCAAATGCACCGGTGTCGGTCATCAGTCCGCAGTAGAGGCATGAGGCTATGTTTCGCGTCATACTTTCGTAGGCTCCAAGTTGGTGGAGGATGCAGAACAGTATCTCGCATGTGGCGGAAGCGTTGGAGTCCGACACCATCAGCGCAGCCATTGGATCGGGATCAAGGTGGTGGTCAATCATTATACGCGGTGCGCTGCAGTTCTCCACCAATGTACACAGGTCCTCCAGTCTCTGGAGAGAATTGAAATCGAGGCAGAATACGAGGTCACACTTCTCGAGGGCCTCTTGTGCCTTGCTCTGATTGTTTCGGAAGAACACAACTTGCTCCACGCCTGGCATCCATCGCAGGAAATCGGGGCAGGCGTTGGGAGTAATGGGCACTACCTCCTTGCCTGCAGCGTGCAGGTGATGAGTGAGAGCCAGGATGGCTCCCATGGCGTCGCCGTCAGGTCCTGCATGGCCAAGCACCACAATATTGCGGGCCTCGCCTACCATTTGTGCCCACTGCTCAGCCTTCTGCGTAGAGAGATAGTTTTTTACTTCCATTTAAATTGCAAAAGTAATAAAATTATTTCTAACGATGTTACTTTAGAGAGTGCAATTTGTTGAGTGCTCCTATCGAGACATTGCGGCAGTTGTCAGTATGATACAGGTTTGACTCGCTCACGATATCAATAGTGGAAGGATAAGTCTTGCGGTCAATCTCCAGGTTGTTGTTGCGGAAGTTGACACCATCTACGCTATATAGATACAGCAGGCGCGAACGATGGATGCGGAAGGTGTTGTCCTCTATTAGCAAGTTACGGTTGTAGAAGCTGCGGTCGTAGTATTCCTTGTCGATACCTGAGCCCGTGTCGATGACGGCGTTGCCCCACACTCCGAAGTTGCAACTGTTAAAGGTGTTGTGACGGATAATCACGTCGCGCACACCGGCCTGCTCAAACCAATAGCGACCGTCACCCTCCAGCAGCAGCGCAGCACCGGGGGTGTGGAACACATTGTCCTCTATCAGCATCCTGTTGCGGCTGCCGAGCAGCAGACCGCGGGCACGGTTATTGCCGAAGTAGCAGCCTTTGATATGCACATCGGGGTAGTCGCCCTCTTGGGCTATCACATCACCTTTCTTGACGTTGGCGGGAGTCGGCGTGGATAGGGTGACCATAAACTTATGGTCGTTGATGACATAATAATTCTTCACCTTGCCGTGGGCATAAGTGACCAGACTCTTCGCCGAGACAAACTCGATACGCGGCTTTGCCTTGAAGATATCAAAGCCGTACTGCGCATCGTTGGCCAGCTCCACCATGATGCGACCGTCCTTCATCACGTCAGCTATGCGGTAATAGACGCCGTGGATATTGGTGGCATCGTCGGTCTGCTGCGCGAGGTGGCTGTTATACATCTTCAGGTAGCCGCTGCAGTTGACGAAGTGAGTGGCATCAGCAGCTACACTGGTCACGCGGTCCTTGCCTGGAGCGGGTGTCACCCACAGGCTGTCAATCAGTATGTTGCGCGTACGCTGTGCTATCACTCCCATGCCTCCAGCATGGTAGAGAGTCACATTCTTCACGCTCACGTCGCGGCTGTCGGTCACGGTGATGGCAGGCACGGTGCGGTAAGCGATACCGAAGTTGATGACATTGCCGGGTATGCCCTTAAGGCCTGCTCTCTTGAGCATTACGCGGCCTTGGCCGAGGTCTTCGGCTGGCAGTGCGGAGCCCGTCCATTGGTCACGCGCCATGTAGGCTGTCTCCATGCGCTTGGGGTCAAACTCCAGCAAGTAGTACCACGGATACTCCACGCCCTCGTCGTCCACGAAGTGCAGACGGTTATCGGTGTCCACGTAGTAAGGATATTCGTCAGAGAAGCGCACAGTCATCGTGGAGTCGCTGACAGCTTCTATATGGCCTTCGCTGTTGAAAGTGCGCACATAATCGACAGTGAAATTGTGGAGGCTGATGCTTGCGGCCTCATTCACATAGAAAGGACACACATAGCCCTTGAACAAAAACAGCGAGCCGCCGCCGTCAATTTCGAGGTTGCGTATGCCTGTGAGGTCGAAGGCAAAACGGCGTACATAGCTGCCGTTGTTGGAGATATGCGTCATAAATCCCTTCAGACTGTCGGGACGGAAAGAGTAAGTGCCCTTTGGAAACACCAATCGCTTGGCGCCCAGCCGACGGCAGTCGTTTAGGGCATGCACGACGGCGGGCGATTTGTCGCGGTCGGTGCCGTAGCGGTTGAGGTAAGAGGCCATATTTACAGTGCGCGTGCGCTTGTCATATTGCGCCGACAGCGGCAGGCTGAGCAGCACCATTGCCAGCATCGCGCAGGATAGAGTCTTGAGGGTATTCATCTTAAAATTGTTACTTTTTGCACGCAAAGTTATAAAAAAAGTACAAAAAAACTATACAAAAACATGCTCATTCGCTTTATTTTATTATTTTTGTACGGAAAATAACAATTATTATCCTTTCTAACCTATGGAAACCATTGAAAAACCCTATGTTATCGGTTTAGACCTCGGCGGCACTAATTCCGTGTTCGGCATTGTTGACGCACGTGGCGAGATTAAGGCAACAACTGCCATCAAGACAAAAGGCTACCCCGACCCAAAAGACTATGTGAAGGCTTCTGTCGCAGCACTTGAGCCAATAATTGAGTCAGTGGGTGGTATCGACATGATTAAAGGTATGGGCATCGGCGCTCCCAACGGCAACTATTACAGCGGCCAGGTGGAGGAAGCCCCCAACCTCGACTGGAAAGGCTGTGTGCCACTGGCAAAACTCTTTGAGGAGGCGCTGGGCATACCCGTAGCCCTGACCAACGATGCTAACGCAGCCGCTATGGGCGAGATGACCTACGGCGTAGCACGCGGAATGAAGAACTTCATCATGATTACCCTTGGCACCGGTGTGGGCAGCGGTATAGTGGTGAACGGACAGGTTGTGTATGGCTGCGACGGTTTCGCCGGCGAGCTGGGCCATGCCATTATTGACCGCAGTCCCGAGGCACGCCAGTGCGGTTGTGGCCGCAAGGGCTGCCTGGAAGCTTATTGCTCCGCTACCGGTATTGTGCGCACAGCCAAAGAGATGCTTATCAAGGACCCGCGTCCCAGCAAGCTACGTGAGATTAACCCCGACGAGATTACGGGTCTTGATGTGAGCGTGGCAGCTAAGGAAGGCGACGAACTGGCATTGGCAATCCTTGAGTACACGGGTACACTGCTCGGCAAGGCATGCGCTAACTTCGCTCTCTTCTGCAGTCCCGAGGCATTCATCTTCTTTGGTGGGCCCACCAAGAGCGGAGAACCGCTGATGAAGCCTGTACGCGATGCATACGACCAAGACATCCTTTACGTTTATAAAGGAAAAGCAAAGATCATGCTCAGCGGCCTTAGTGGCAGCGACGCAGCTGTGCTAGGCGCTTCTGCCCTGGCATGGGAATTGTAAAAGAAATTCTTCGTGATAATATTTATGTAAGCGGCAGGGACCGGGAGGTTCCTGCCGCTTTATCGTCTTTTCTCCGTGCTTATGACGAGAGAGGTTGTGCTTTAAGATTTTGTAGGAATGTTAGGGGGTGACTTTGATTACGAAACCTCCGCCGGAAGCCATGTTGACATTGAAGGGTTGATCAAGGTTGGCTTTTATGGTGGTGTGCTTGTAGTCGCGGGCTGCGCGGTCGGCGTTTACTCCGTCGCAGAACAACTCTATCTGCTTGTTGCCGGAGCCGATGAAACTGAGGTCAAGCGTTACCTCGCGCTCATCCCAGTTGGTGAGGCCGCCCACATACCATGTGCCGTCCTTGGCTTTGCGCGCCATGACGATGTGTTCACCTATCTTGCCGCTGATGGCGCGGGTGTCGTCCCACACAGTGGGCACGGTGGCGATGAAGTGCGTGCACTCTGCCTCGCGCAGATAGTTGGAGGGATTGTCACAGAGCATCGACAGGGGGGCGTCGAAAATGATATACTCAGCCAGTTGTCGGCAACGCGTGCCTTGGCTCATGGGCTCGGAGTTGGTGGAGAAATAATTCTCCTTGGTGGCATTGCGCATTGCGCCCTGTGTATAGTCGGCGGGACCTGCCACTTGGCGTATGAAGGGATAGGTGACGTCGTAGGTCACCATGTCGAAGTCAGGCTCCACCCATTTCACTTCCTCCAGGCCATAGACTCCCTCAAAGTTGATATTGTTGGGCCATGTGCGTTGCTGGCCTGTGGGCTTGTACATTCCGTGGAGGTCGATGAGGAGTTTGTATTTGGCACCCATCTCTGCGCAGCGTGTGTTGAAGTCAACCATCACCTGGTCGTCACGATCCATGAAATCTACCTTGAATCCCTTGATGCCCATTTTTGAGTAGTGGGCGCAGACGCGCTCCATGTCTTGGTCGAAGGCGCGGTAGCCTGCCCAGAGGATGAGACCTACGTTGCGCTCGGTGGCATAGCTGATGAGTTCCTCCAGATTTATCTCGGGCACAATCTTGAAGAGGTCAGCCTCGCCGGGCACTGCCCAGCCTTCGTCAAGGATTACGTATTCGATGCCCTGCTCTGAGGCGAAGTCGATGTAGTATTTATAGGTGTCATTGTTGATGCCTGCGCGGAAATCCACTCCGTAGATATTCCAGTCGTTCCACCAGTCCCACGCCACTTTGCCGGGCTTCACCCAGCTCCAGTCTTGCGTGGTGTCCCAGGACTTGGCAAGCTTCATGACGAAGTCGCTTGCCAGCAGCTCCTTCTCGTCATCCACTATCTGTATGGCACGCCAGGGATAGTCTGTCTTGCCCGAAACACGGGCGATATAGTCCTCGCGTGCGTGTACCTCTTTCTTTAATCCGCGCGTAGTGACCTTTGTCTCCTTGGGATAGGCGGCGAATACGCCGTGCAGCTTGCCGTCAGCGGCCATAAGGCGCATGCCAGGATAATTGAAGAGGTCCACCTCCGTGATGCAGAGGTTGTAGCCATTGCTCTGCAGCAATGCCGGCAGCATAATCTGGCGGTCGGCAGGCCACTGGCCTATGATGGAGTGTTTGTATGTGTTTTGGAAATTGGAGTGCCATTGGTTCTCTTCACCATTGATGGTGCGTCCGTTCACGGGAGCCACCACCATCTGTGCATCTGCCTTGGCAGGTACAAACTCGGCCACTTCGTTGCGCACAATGTAGTCGTCCTTGAAGTTGGTGGTTATCCTGTAAGCTACTCCGTCGTCATAAGCGCGCCATATAATACTGTAAGTGTCCTTTGCGTTGGGCGCTTTCAGTTTGAGCTCCAGCTCGCTGTACTCGGCGTGCACCTCGGCTCGCTTATAGATGTAGGGCTTGAAATCCTCTGTCACGTCCTTGGTGGAGCGGGTGACGACACGAGCGTTTTTGCCCAGCACTGTGCTGCCATCGCCCAGTTCCAGTGCAATGCGCGAAGGGGCAAGCACCAATGTGCCTTTGTGTTCTACGGAGTAGGTGATGTCCTCTGCGACTACAATTTTTACTGTGTTTATTCCTTTGGGGTCGGTGAGGGTAAACTCTGCGTTCTTGCGGGGCGCTGCCACAGCTGCTACGGCTGTAATCAAAATGGCTGCGATAAGAGATAACTTGTTCATGTCGGAGCGAGTTAGGAGTTAGGTATTATGAGTTAGGAGTTGCGCGATTGTCTTGCGTAGGACGGGGTGTCTCTTGCGCGGCGCTATCTCTGCCAATGGGCGCAACACAAAGTCGCGCTGTGCCATTAGCGGATGTGGAATGGTGAGTTCGGGACTGGTAAGCTGCAGTGTGTCGTAGAGCAGGATGTCGATGTCGATGATGCGGTCGGCATATTGTGCGTTGGCACTCTTGGCGGTGCGTCCCATCTGTCGCTCTATTTCCTGCGTGGTGCGGAGTAGCTGCAGCGGGTTGAGTGTGGTATCAAAGATTGCTGCGGCATTGAGGAAGTCGTTGTCGCTAGTGAATCCCCAAGGCTTCGATGAGATGTAGGATGAGCATTTGACAAGAGGGCCTACCTGCTGCTGCAGCAAGGCGATGGCGCGGTCGATATTGGCGGCGCGGTCGCCGAGATTGGTGCCTAGGCCAAGGTATGTGCGATGCATCAATCTACCATTAGCATCACGTCGCCATAGGCGCCGAAGCGATAGCCTTGCTTTACGGCTGTCTTGTAGGCAGCCATGGTGGCCTCGTAGCCTCCGAAGGCGGCAGCCAGCATGAGCAGGGTGCTCTCAGAGGTGTAGAAGTTGGCCAGCATTGCAGTGGCGATGTTGAAAGAGTAGGGCGGGAAGATGAACTTGTTGGTCCAGCCGTCAAAGGGAGTGATGTGATGGAGGGTGTCGCACGAGCTCTCCATAGCGCGCTGCACCGTGGTGCCCACTGCGAGGATTTGGTGTCCCTCGTCTTTGGCCTTATTGACGATGTCGCAGCACTCCGGGCTGATGTGCATCTCCTCAGAGTCCATCTTGTGCTTGGTAAGGTCTTCCACGTCGGTCTTGTTGAAGTTGCTCTGGCCGCAGTGGAGAGTGAGGTATGCCTCGCGTATGCCGGCAATCTCCATCTTTTTCATCGTAATCTTGGAGAAGTGCAGACCTGTGGCTGGTGCGGTGGTGGCTCCCTCCACTCTTGCAAAGATGGTCTGGAAGTTCTCCATGTCTTCCTCCACTGCGTCACGCTTGATGTAAGAGGGCAGCGGCGCTACGCCGAGGGCGTAGAGATCGCGCTTGAACTCCTCGTGAGGACCATCGTAGAGGAAACGCAGTGTGCGGCCACGACTGGTGGTGTTGTCGATTACCTCTGCTACGAGCGAGTCGTCGGGGCCGAAGTACAGCTTGTTGCCGATACGTATCTTGCGTGCGGGGTCAACGGTCACGTCCCACAGGCGGTCTTCGGCGTTGAGCTCACGGCGCAGAAACACTTCGATGCGTGCGCCAGTGCGTTCCTTGTTGCCGTGTAGGTGGGCGGGGATGACCTGGCTGTCGTTGAACACAAAGACATCGCCGTCGTTGAAGTAGGACAGCAGGTCGTTAAACATTTTGTGTTCTACCTTGCCTGTCTTGCGGTGGAGCACCAGCATGCGACAACCGTCGCGGAAGGGATCGGGCTCCTGTGCAACCAGCGCTTCGGGCAGTTTGAATTTAAATTGTGAGAGTTTCATATATAAAGGTTGTCAAGGGTCGAGAGTCTAGGGTCAAGAGTCAGATTTCAATATTCTCCAGCCATTGTGGGAAGGTCTCGAAGTTGAGGCAGTCTTCTACGCGGTAGTCGCCGACTCGGGTACGCCGCAATGCGGTGAGGTAGGCGCCGCTGTTGAGGGCAAGTCCGATGTCGCGAGCCAAGGCTCGAATGTATGTGCCTTTGCTGCAGACCACGCGAATCTTCAGTATTGGCAGTGAGAAATCCAGTATGTCTATTTTGTCAATGACAAGAGTCTTGGGCTTCAGCTCCACGTCCTTGCCGTGGCGGGCGAGGTGAAAGGCGCGTGTGCCCTGTATCTTGCAGGCCGAGTAGGCGGGCGGTATCTGCTGTATTGTGCCGACAAAGCCTTTAAGCGCTTGCTCCACCATCTCGCTGGTGATATGCTCTGTTGGGAATGTGGCATCCTCGGGATGCTCCATGTCGAAACTGGCGGTGGTGGCTCCGAGCTTGAGCGTGGCTTCGTATTCCTTGGTGTGGGCTTGCAGCTCTTCAATGCGCTTGGTGGCTTGCCCTGTGCAGAGCAGCAACACTCCAGTGGCCAGCGGGTCAAGGGTGCCGGCGTGTCCCACCTTTACTTTCGTGCCCAGCCGCTGGGTGAGGAGCCATCTCACACGGGCCACTATGCCGAAGGAGGTCCACTCGTAGGGCTTGTCGAAAGGCAGTATCTCGCCGCTGAGGAAATCCATTCAGGATGTTAGATCAGATTGTAAATGAGCACTGTCAGACCCACTACTGCGCAGTAGATGGCGAAGTAGATGAGCTTGCACTTCTTAACGAGCGAAATCATCCATTTGCAGGCGAAGCAGCCCGAGACAAATGCTGCGATGAAACCGACGATTAATGAAGTGGTGGGTATGGGAGCGGTAGCGCCGTGGGTGGCAAGATATTCTGCACTGGGCGCCACGATATGCTTGAAGTCTATGATGGCCTCACCCAGTATTGGGGGGATGACCATAAGGAAGGAGAACTGCGCGAGAGTCTTGCGGCTGTTGCCCAGCAGCAGACCGGTGGCTATGGTGGAGCCACTGCGCGACAGTCCGGGCAGCACGGCTGCCGCCTGAGCCACGCCTATCACGAAGGCATTGGACGGGGAAATCTTCTCTTTCTCCTGTGGCTTGTAGAAGTGCGTCATGGCTAGCAGCGATGCTGTAACCAGCAGGCAGATGCCGGTGACGAGCAGCACATTGCCGGCATAGAGGGCCTCTATCTTGTCCTTGAACAGCAGTCCTACTATGGCGACAGGTATCATGGAGATAATGATGTTGAGCACATAGCGTGTCTCGTCGTTTAGTTTGAACTTGAAGAAGCCGTGGAATATCCAGATAATCTCTCTCCACAGCACCACAAGCGTTGCCAGCACAGTGGCCACATGCACCACGATGTCAAAGGTGAGACCGCCCGCTTCGGCAGCCGGGCCGAGCAGCGCCTTGCCTATCTCCAGATGGCCGCTGCTGCTAACGGGCAGATACTCTGTCAGTCCCTGTACGAGGCCGAGTATTAGTGCTTGAAATGAGTCCATTATTTATTTTTATCTTTCTTGTGATAGAGAATTGCCACCACCATAAAGAGGAAGCCAAACAGGCACACCATCGGGGCCACCTTGGTGCGGCGCACGCTGAATATGTCGGGCTCAAACGCCTCCGTTGATGAGGAGCCGCCCACCATGAGCAGGAAGCCTACAATGATAATCACGAAACCGATAATCAGCAGTATGTAGTTGATTTTGCGGAATGCCATTGCCTTCTTGCCGCTCACCATGTCTGTTGTGGGCTCTACCTCTGCGGGAGCCGATGTTACGGGTGTTTTCTTATATTTGCCTGATGAGGGCGTTGTCTTCTTTGCCATAATTTTATAATGTTTTTATTGTGTATAGTCTTAGTTGGTGTATAGTTTCTCGCGGCTCATCTTGAGGTAGTGGCTCACTGAGATATATGCGCTGAGCCAGGTGATGAGAAATCCGCACACAATCACGGCACCGGCCGTCAGGGCTACTATCTGCCATGTGATGAGGCCCTGTATCTCGGGGTCGTATTTGATAAGGTTGTATATGCCCAGCGCCAGTATCACGCAAGCCAGCACGGCGCTGATGACGCCAATGGTGATAGCCTTGCGTATGAAGGGACGGCGTATGAATCCATAGCTTGCTCCCACCATTCGCATGGTCTTGATCATCAGTCGGCGGGCATAGATGCTGAGGCGTATGGTGTTGTTGATGAGCACAAACGACACCAGGGTCAGCAATAGCGCGATAATCAGCAGCACACTGCTTATATGGCGTATGTTGCGGTTGAGGCTGTTCATAAGGTCCTGCGGAGCGCTGACATCCACAATCAGCGAGTCGCTCTTGAGCGGCGGCAGTATTTTGTTGAGCGAGTCGCTATTGGCGTACTCTGACTTAAGCCTCAGCTCAAAGGATGCAGACAGCGGGTTGTCGCCCAGGAAGTCGGTCTCTTCGGTGCCGAGCCCCTCGGCCAGTTCGCGCTGTGCCTTCTCCTTCGACATATAGTTGAGCGAGCGGGTGCAGGGCAGCTTGCGCAGACGGGTTTGTATGTTGTAGGCCTGCTTCTGTGTGATATTCTCGTCGAGCATAAGGGTGACGGTGAAGTTCTCCTTCAGGCTGTTGGAGAAATTGTGGGCAAAGCATACAAAAAATATCACTGTGCCCAGCAGTATGAGCATCAGTGTGGTGCTAATGCAGGCAGTCACGACATTCATGCTTGTGCCCGCAGAGATTTTTTTCTTTTTAGCCATAAAGCCGTATTAATCCTAATTTTCTGCAAAAGTAATGAAAAAAAGGAGCAAAAGCAAGAAAAATGGCCTCAAATTACAACTTTTCCCATCAGAGTGGCACTGGTGGAGTCGAAAACACGCACTTTCAGCACATCTCCCACGTGGTGGTCGCCACGGTCAAACACCACCACCTTGTTCTGTCCCGTGCGTCCGAACAGTTGGTCGGCGGAGCGCTTGCTACGCCCCTCCACCAGCACGTCGAAAGTCTTGCCCACGTCTTTGGCGTTTTGCTCACGGCTCAACTCGTTTTGCAGGGCAATCATCTCGTTGAGTCGGCGCAGCTTGGTCTCTTCCGGCACATCGTCGGGCAGATGGCGGGCGGCGTAGGTGCCGGGCCGCTGGCTGTATTTGAACAGGAAAGCGGAGTCGTAGCTGCACAGCCGCATCAGCTCCAGCGACTGCGCATGGTCGTCCTCCGTCTCTGAGCAGTAGCCGCAAAACATGTCGGTGCTCAAGCCGCAGTCGGGTATGATATCGCGTATGGCAGCCACTCGGTCGAGATACCATTCGCGGGTGTATTTGCGGTTCATCAGCTGCAGTATGCGGTTGCTGCCGCTCTGCACGGGCAGGTGGATATGGTGGCAGATGTTAGGCATGTCGGCAATCACTCGCAGTGTCTCGTCGCTCATGTCTTTGGGGTGGGAGGTGGTGAAGCGTATGCGCATGTCGGGCACAGCCTCCGCCACAATCCTTAGCAGTTGGGGGAAGTCCACGTCTTTGTCAGTGCTGACGCAGCGGTAGGAGTTGACATTCTGTCCCAGCAGCGTCACCTCGCGGAAGTTCTTGTCGCGCAGGTCGCGCACCTCGTTGAGAATGCTCTGCACATCGCGGCTGCGCTCTCGCCCTCTGGTGTAGGGCACTATGCAGTAGTGGCAGAAGTTGTTGCAGCCTCGGGTGATGCTCACAAATCCGCTGATGCGGTTGCCCCCTATGCGCCGCGGTATCACGTTGCCGTAGGTCTCGGTCAGCGACAGCTCCGTGTCGATGGCCTTGCCGCCGGCCTCCACTTGCGCGATGAGGTCGGGCAGTTGCAGATAGGCGTCGGGGCCAGCCACCAGATCCACGCCGTTCTCCTCTATCAGCTGTCCTTTCACCCTCTCGGCCATGCAGCCCAGCACCCCGATGATAAGCTTGCCCCCTTGCTTGCGCCGTGCGTTGAGGGCCTCCAGCCTATGGATAATCTTCTGCTCGGCATTGTCTCTCACCGAGCAAGTGTTGAGAAAGATGGCGTCGGCCTCCTCCTCGCTCTGGCAGACGTCATAGTCGGCCATCTTCATTATGCTGGCCACAGTCTCGCTGTCTGCCACATTCATCTGACATCCGTAGGTCTCTATATACAGTTTCTTCATTCCGAAAACAAAAAAAATATCGTTTCGCACCGCAAAAGTACATAAAAAGTTGTAACTTGCAGCCCGTTTCATGCAAAAACTGTGTACTATGAACCATCAAATTCCCGATGAGCCGCTTCCCGTTGACCTCGACCACCTGAATCAGACCTGCCGCACAGGCCTTGTGGAGCGCCTCGGCATCACCTACACCTATGTCGGCACAGCCCGTGCTGAGGCCACCATGCCAGTCGATGAGCGCACATGCCAGCCCTTCGGCATCCTCCACGGCGGAGCGTCCATGGCGTTGGCAGAGACCATCGCCGGAGTGGGCACCCTATCCATCATCGGTGCCGACGAGCATGCCGTGGGCCAGCAGCTGAGTGTCAACCATGTGGGCAGCGCCGCTATGGGCGACACCGTCAAGGCGGTGGCCACCCTGGTGCACCGCGGTCGCAGCAGCCATGTGTGGCATGTGGATATCCTCTCCCAGACCACGGGCAAGCTGGTCAGCACGGCGCAGGTGCTCTATTGCATATTGAAAAAAGAGCAGAATCAACAACAGCAGAACCAAATAAAATAATTAAATTTGCAGTCCGAAATACATTTAACAATAACATATTACATTCACAAGACTATGCAAACAAAGATTTCCTTAGTACTGACTATCGCGGCAGTCGCCGTGTTGACATCGTGTAGCAAGATGGGCCCGCTCAGCGCCGACTACTTTACTGTGGTGCCCAACCCGCTTGAGGCAACAGCCGGCAAGGTGCCCGCCACCATCAACGGTCTCTTCCCCGAGAAGTATATGAAGAAGAAGGCCACCGTCACCGTTACCCCCGTGCTCCGCTACGCCGCTGGCGAGACCGAGGGACCGTCTGCCACCTTCCAGGGCGAGAAGGTGCAGGGCAACAACCAGACCATCGCCTATCGCACCGGTGGCAACTACACCATGCGCACCTCCTTCCCCTACAACGAGGCCATGCAGAAGAGCGAGCTGTATCTCAAGTTCGACGCTCGCGCGGGCAAGAAAGTATATAAGGTGCCCGACGTAAAGGTGGCCGACGGCGTGCTCGCCACATCTGAGCTGGTGAAGCGCACCCTCACCTCCGCCTCCACGGCCTACGCAGCCGACAACTTCCAGCGCATCATCAAGCAGAAGCAAGAGGCCAACATACAGTTCCTCGTAAACCAGGCCATCATCCGCACCGGTGAGCTGAAGAGCGTCTCCGTACAGCAGTTCCTCTCCACCCTGCGCGACATCCAGGCCGACACCCAGAGCAAGGCAGTGGAGAATGTGGAGATAGCATCCTACGCATCCCCCGAGGGCTCCCTCAAGTTCAACACCACCCTCGCCGAGAACCGTGGCAAGAACACTCAGGACTATGTCAGCAAGGAGCTGGCAGGCAAGGGCCTCAAGGCCGATGTCAGCACCAAGTACACCGCAGAGGACTGGGAGGGCTTCCAGCAGCTCGTGGGCAAGTCCAACATCCAGGACAAGGAAGTCATCCTGCGCGTCCTCTCCATGTATCAAGACCCCGAGGAGCGTGAGACCCAGATACGCAACATCTCCGCCGCCTACACCGAGCTGGCCAAGGAGATACTGCCCCAGCTGCGCCGCTCGCGCATTATGCTCAACTACGACCTCATCGGCCGCTCCGACGACCAGATACAGAGCCAGTACACCGCCGACCCCTCCAAGCTGAGCGTCGACGAACTGCTCTATGGCGCAGGACTTGCCCAGGCAGACAGCGAGCGTGAGGCAATCTTCAAGACCGCCGCCAGCCTCTATCCCACCGACTACCGCGCCTACAACAACCTCGCCACCCTCGCATACCAGCGCGGCGACTATGCCGCAGCACGCGACTATGTCAGCAAGGCCCTGGCACTCAACGGCACAGCCGCAGAGGCCAATGTCAACAACGGACTCCTCCAGCTTCTCGCTGGCAATGTCGACGCAGCCACCCAGTCCCTCGCCAAGGGCTCCGGCGCAGCCGCACTCAACGAGGCACTCGGCAATCTCAACATCATGCAGGGCAACTACGCACAGGCCGTGAAGTACTTCGGACAGACGGCATCCAACTCCGCAGCCCTCGCCCAGCTCCTGAGCAAGGACTACCTCACCGCCAACAACACCCTCGACCGTATCGCCAAGCCCGATGCCATGACCAGCTATCTCAAGGCCATCATCGCAGCCCGCACCAACAATAGCGAGCTGGCGCAGACATGCCTCCGCGCCGCAGTGGCTCAAGACCCCTCTCTCGCCACCCTCGCCGCCAACGACCTCGAGTTCAAGAAGTAAGGACAGACCCTCCCCCATCCCCTCCCGTGCAAGGGAGGGGAGTATATGCTAAGATAAAAATGGCAAGGAAGTCTCCGTTATCGTTATCGTGGCTCCCCTCCTTTTGGGAGGGGTTGGGGGTAGGCCTTTCGTTATCGTTTT